>CACXDQ010000101.1 GCA_902766475.1 uncultured Eubacteriales bacterium | reverse complement strand
GTCATATTAAAGGACGGTTATTCCGTGCCTGCCGACGGGGTCGTCGTAAGCGGAAGCGGCTGGGCTGACGAATCTGTGATTACGGGCGAAAGCTTGCCCGTATATAAAGAAGTCGGTGCAAAGGTCGTCTGCGGAACTCGCTTTACGGGCGGCTATATGTCGTTTAAAGCGCAAAACGTCGGTGAAGATTCAACGGTTTTCAAAATAGTAAAACTTGTCGAAAACGCAAATTCGACGAAAGTTCCGATCGCAAGGGTTGCCGACAGAGTGTCGGCGGTGTTCGTGCCGTCCGTCATCGTTATCGCCCTCATTGCGTTTGCGGCTTGGCTTATAGCTACGAAGGACTTTGCAACGGCGATAAGGGTGGGCGTGAGCGTGCTCGTCGTGTCGTGTCCGTGCGCCTTGGGGCTCGCCACCCCTGCGGCGCTCATGGCGGGAACGGGTAAAGCCGCCGAAAACGGAATACTCGTCAAGAGCGGCGAAGCTCTCCAACGGCTCGAAAAGGTGAATAAAGTCGTTCTCGACAAGACGGGAACTATAACGTTCGGAAAGCCCGAAGTTGACGTTTACGAACATATAGAGGCACTTAGCGAGCAAAACTTCCTCGGTATATGCGCCTCTTTGGAGAGAAAGAGTTCACACGTTATAGGTAAGCCCATTATTGAGCTTGCCGAGGAAAAGAATTGCCCCGTTTTTTCGGTGGACGGCTTTGAAACCGTCGCCGGAGAGGGTATAAAGGGGATCGTCGACGGTAAAATATGTCTTATCGGGAATAAAAAACTGCTTAAAGAGAGCGGCGTAACGGTCGACGTTTTCGAGGATAAAACGAAAGCCGTCGAAGAGGGCGGCGCAAGCGTTCTCTACGTCGCTGTAAACGGGCAAATGTGCGGCTATATGTCGATTAAAGATAAAATCAAGCCGTCGAGCTATGCGGCTGTAAACACCTTTTCGGATATGGGGATAGGGTGCGTTATGCTCACGGGCGACAGCGAGGCGGCGGCTTCGTCGGCGGCAAGGGAACTCGGTATAGACTACCGTGCCGGCGTACTTCCGCAAGATAAATATACGGAAGTTAAAAAGTTAAGGGACGAAGGCTCGGTTGTGATGATGGTGGGCGACGGCGTAAACGACGCCCCGGCACTCACCGAAGCCGACGTCGGCGTGGCGATAGGCGCAGGCACGGATATTGCGATAGAAAGCGCAGACGTAGTGCTTATCAAAAACGATCTTCAAGACGCCGCAGACGCCGTAAGGCTCGGCAAAAAAGTCATGCTCAACATCAAGGAAAATCTCTTTTGGGCGTTTTTCTATAACGTTATCTTAATACCCGTTGCGTGCGGCGCACTCGTTCCGCTCGGCTTATCGTTCAACCCGATGTACGGCTCTATCGCAATGAGCTTGTCGAGTATCTTCGTCGTCGGCAACGCTTTAAGGCTGAGATTTTTCAAATTCGGCAAGAAAAGCAAATAAAAAGCAAATTCGTTTCATTATAATATATAAGAGGTGAAAATTATGATTTTATCCGTTTGTCCAAACCCGAGCGTAGATTGTACCGTCGAAGTGGAATCTCTCCGCATAGGCGGCTTGAACAGAGTTGACAATAAGGTGATTACATATTCCGGCAAGGCGCTAAACGTTGCGATAGGCGTTGCGAGGCTCGGCGGCGACAGTTTTGCTACGGGCTTTATGTTCAACGAGAACGGGGCGGCATTTGTTCGTTCGCTCGATAACGAGAGAGTAAAAAATTCATTCGTGTGGAATGAGGGTAACGCAAGGGTAAATTATAAGATAGTAGACAGGCGCTCCATGATGACGGAGATAAACGAGAGGGGTGAAAACGTTTCGCAAAAAGCTTGCGACGATCTCGTTTCGCTCGTTTCGGAGCTGTCGAGGTTTTCTTCCGTCGTCGTGATAAGCGGCTCTCTTCCCGGCGGCGTGGACGGAGATTATTATTATAGGCTGGCTCAAGCTGTTCCGAAAGATAAAAAACTCATCGTAGACGCAACGGGCGAAAATATGTATTCGGCTTTGAAGAGGGGAGTTTACCTCGTTAAGCCCAACTTAGACGAACTTCAAGAGATAACCGGCACTCATTACGCAGGATACGACGACATGGTAGAGGGCTGCAAAAAGCTCATCGAACTCGGCGCCGAAAACGTAATGCTTTCCCTCGGCAGAAAGGGCGCTATCCTTACCGACGGCAAAGACGCTTGGTTTTGCAAGAGCGCAAGCGTCGCCGTAAACAGCACCGTGGGCGCAGGCGACGGAATGGTCGCCGCAACGGCGGTAATGACTGAAAACGGCAAGAGCAAGGAAGAGATTTTAAGGTGCGCCGTAGCCGCCGGCACGGCATCGGTTACCACGCCCGGCACAAATCTTTTCTATCGTGATAAATACGAAGAGATATACGACAAGATAAAAGTTACTAAGCTATGATCGGAAACGGGCAATAAATGCTATATCATTATATAATATATAGCTATTGAAACGCCGTATAAAAAGGCGTATAAAAAAAATTAAAAAAATTTCAAAAACATAATAAAAATATTTGACATAGCCGATATAATGTGTTATCATATATAGGCTGTGTTAAATATGGGTTGATGCGGAAAGTTACTTCAAACCGAGCTTACGAGCAGGCTCCGGAACCTGCCGATGATAGTGAGGAAGATAATTTCCGTTGACAAATGTGGGGGTTTAACCCCTGCGACTAACGGCGCACGCCCATTGAAAGGTCATTCGCAAACACACAGCGGCGAGTGATTTTTTTAATGAGTAAGCGCGACACACACGGCAATGTTGACACAAGCAAGTTAGTATAAAACGGAGGTAAAAAAATGGCTGGTCAAAAAATCAGAATCAAGCTTGCGGCTTACGATCACAAAATGGTAGATCAAGCGACTGAAAGAATAGTCGAAACCATGAAAAAAGCGGGCGCTAAGATAAGCGGTCCTATTCCCCTTCCCACTGAGAAAGAGGTGGTTACGATTCTTCGTTCTCCCCACAAGTATAAGGACAGCAGAGAACAGTTCGAGATAAGAACTCATAAGAGGCTTATCGACATTTATTCGACGAACGCCAAAATTCTCGACAGCATCCATCTTCCTGCGGGCGTAGACGTAAAGATCAAGCTTTGATCTCAATCAACAAGGTAACAATTTTTTAAATAATACGGAGGTGAACTTTATCTATGAATAAAGCAATCATTGGTAAGAAGTTGGGTATGACCCAGATCTTTTCCTCGGACGGAAAAGTAATCCCGGTCACCGTCATTGAAGCCGGTCCGTGCCCCGTCGTTCAGATCAAGACGGTGGAAAAGGATGGCTACGAGGCTTTGAAAGTAGGTTTTGAAGAAGTCGGCGAAAAGGCGCTCAATAAGCCCGAAGCCGGTCAGTTCAAGAAAGCCGGCGTAAAGCCTCAGAAAGTTATGAAAGAGTTCAGGCTCGACGATTTGTCCGCTTACACGGTAGGTCAGGTCCTCACGGTCGAAACGTTCGCAGAAGGCGACAAGGTCGACGTTGTGGGTTACACCAAAGGCCACGGTTTTTCGGGTGTAATCAAGAGATGGAATCAGCAAAGGCTCAAGATGACTCACGGCGTAGGCCCCGTTCACAGAGAGGTGGGTTCTATGGGCGCTAACAGCTCCCCGTCGAGAGTTTTCAAGAACAAACACATGCCCGGTCAGTACGGAAATGAAAGGGTGACCGTGCAGAACCTCGAAATCGTCAAAGTTGACGCTGCGAGAAACGTCCTTCTTATAAAAGGAGCGATTCCCGGACCGAAGGGCGGCATCGTTACGGTTACGAACACCGTTAAATAAGGAGCGTGAAAGTTATGCCAAACGTTAAAGTTTACAATATGAACGGACAGGAAGTCGGCACGATGGAACTCAGCGCATTATTCGATCTCGAATATAACGAAGCGCTCATTCATCAGGCTGTTGTTACGAGGCTCGCTAACGAGCGTCAGGGCACTAAGGGCACGCTTACGAGAACCGAAGTAAGAGGCGGCGGCAAAAAGCCGTGGCGTCAGAAGGGTACGGGTAACGCCCGTCAAGGTTCCACGAGAGCGCCTCAATGGATAAAGGGCGGCGTCGTGTTCGCACCGAAGTCGAGAGATTTCAGCAAGAAGATGAATAAAACCGCTAAGAGGACGGCTCTTTTCTCCGCTCTTTCTCAGAAGCTTGCGGATAACGAATTGTTCATTGTCGACAACGTTACCGTAAAGGAAGGAAAGACAAAAGAGATGGTAGCTTTCCAAAAGGCGTTTAAGTTCGATAAGACCGCACTCGTCGTCATGGGCGACGACAACGAGCTTGTCGTAAGGGCTGCCCGCAACGTCTACGGGCTCAACACTTTGCCCGTCGCTCAGCTCAATACCTACGACGTCGTTAAAAACGCTGCGGTAGTCATCGCTAAGAGCGCCGTCGAAAAGTTACAGGAAGTTTACGAGATAAGCGGCACCAACGCCGTGAGAATCGTCGGAACTTTCGACGAAGCTATGGAGGTTGAAGAATAATGGAAAGAGAAGTTATTTTAAGACCTGTTCTCTCCGAAAAAAGCTACGCTATGATCAAGGATAAGAAGTACACCTTCGTCGTTGCGAAAGACGCTAACAAAACCGAGATCAAGCTTGCGGTAGAGAAGAAGTTCGACGTTCAGGTCGACAAGGTAAATACAGTTAATTGTCACGGTAAGCTCAAGAGAATGGGCAGAAGCCAAGGTTACACTTCTGATTACAAGAAGGCTTACGTAACTTTGAAGAAAGACAGCAAGGCTATTGCTTTCTTTGAATCGTTGCAGTAAAACGGAGGAATAAACAATGGGTATTAAGAGATATAAACCGACTTCTCCGGCTCGCCGTTTTATGTCGGTAAGCACTTTTGAGGAGATCACCTGCACCAACCCCGAAAGATCTTTGCTTGAAGATCAGAGGCACAACGCAGGCAGAAACGCTCAGGGTAAAATTACCGTTCGTCATCGCGGCGGCGGCAACAAGAGAAAGTATCGTATAATCGATTATAAGAGAAATAAAGACGGAGTTCCCGCAACCGTTAAGACCATTGAGTACGATCCCAACAGATCGGCTAACATCGCTCTTTTGGTCTATGCGGACGGCGAAAAGAGATATATTCTCGCTCCTTTGGGCCTCAGCGTAGGCGACGTTTTGGAAAGCGGTGCGGAAGCCGACATCAAAGTAGGTAACGCCCTTCCCCTCGAAAACGTCCCCGTAGGTACGATGGTCCACAATATCGAGCTTCAGCCCGGCAAGGGCGGTCAGATAGCGAGGGCTGCCGGTATGGCTGCTCAGCTTATGGCGAAAGAGGGCAATCTTGCAACGCTTAAGATGCCCAGCGGCGAGATGAGATACGTTTCCGTCAGATGTAAAGCTACCGTCGGTCAGGTCGGCAATCTCGATCACGAGATCGTCCGTGTCGGTAAAGCCGGTAAGACAAGACATATGGGTATCAGACCTACCGTCAGAGGTTCCGTCATGAACCCGAACGACCACCCGCACGGCGGTGGTGAGGGCCGCTCTCCGATAGGCCACGCAGGTCCTCTTACTCCTTGGGGTAAGCCGGCACTCGGTTATAAGACCAGAAAGAAGAAGAATAAGACTGACAAGTTTATTCTTAAGAGAGTAAATTAAGGAGGTAAGAATATATGAGCAGAAGCGTTAAAAAAGGACCTTATGTGCAGGCAAAATTGCTTCAAAGAGTTGAGGCTTTGAACGCCGAGAACAAAAAATCGGTTTTAAAGACTTGGTCGAGAAACTCGACTATATTCCCTCAAATGGTCGGTCATACGATAGCCGTACACGACGGCAGAAAACACGTTCCGGTATATATTACCGAAGATATGGTAGGTTGCAAGCTCGGTGAGTTCGCTCCCACCAGAACGTTCAAAGGTCATGCCGGATCTAAGACTACGGGCTGACGGAGGTAAGACACAATGGCTAAGAATATGAAATTAAAAACTCAGAGAATTGAGGAAAATAAAGACAAAAGACCGAGAGCGGTTGCCAAATACATCAGGATCTCTCCCTTCAAGGTAAGAGTTGTACTCGACCTCATAAGGGGCAAGAGCGTCGATGAGGCGGTAGCTATCCTCGAAAACGTTTCCAAAGCCGGTGCTGAACCCGTTAAAAAGGTGGTTATGTCGGCTGCGGCAAACGCAGAACACAACTTGCAGATGAATCCCTCCGACCTCAAAGTTGCGGAGGCTTACGCAGATCAGGGCCCCACTTTAAAGAGAATGACTCCTATGAGCAAGGGCAGGGGCTACAGGATCTTGAAGAGAACGAGCCACATCACCGTCATTCTTGACGCTATGAGCAAGTAAGGAGGACATTATGGGACAGAAAGTTAATCCACACGGACTCAGAGTCGGCATCATCAAACCTTGGGATACTCAGTGGTATGCCGATAAAAAACAGTTCGGTAACTTCTTGAAAGAAGATTACGACATAAGAGATTACGTTAAAAAGACTTATTTCGCAGCGGCTATCTCCCGCATCTATATCGAGAGAGCCGCCGGCAGAATAGCTATCACCATTCATACTGCTCGTCCGGGCGTGCTTATCGGCAAGGCGGGCGCTGAAATCGAAGTTATGAAGAAGCAGCTCGCTAAGGTTACGGGCGGCAAGCAGATCTCCGTCAACATCATCGAGGTCAAAAAACCCGATTGCGACGCTCAGCTTATCGCAGAATCTATTGCGGCGCAGCTCGAAAAGAGAGCTTCTTTCAGAAGAAGTATGAAACAGGCTATTTCGAGATCTATGAGAATGGGCGTCAAAGGTATCAAAGTTATGGTAAGCGGTCGTCTTGACGGCGCCGAAATTGCCAGAAGCGAACAGTACCACGAAGGCTCTATTCCCCTTCAAACCCTTCGTGCCGACATCGATTACGGTTTCTCCGAGGCGCACACCACTTTCGGTATAATCGGTATCAAAGTCTGGATCTACAAGGGCGAAGTATTGGGCCAAGCGAAGAAATTCGAAGGAGGCGAAGCTTAATATGTTAATGCCAAAAAGAGTTAAGAGAAGAAAGCAGCACCGCGGCAGAATGACCGGTAAGGTCACGAAGGGCAACGTTATCGCTTACGGCGAATACGGCCTCGTTGCCGAAGGTTCCGCTTGGATCTCTTCAAATCAGATAGAAGCTGCCAGAATAGCCATGACGAGATTCATCAAGCGTGGCGGTAAAGTCTGGATAGATATATTCCCCCACAAACCCATCACGAAGAAACCCGCCGAAACCAGAATGGGCTCCGGTAAAGGTTCCGTCGAATATTGGGTAGCCGTCGTTAAACCGGGCAGAGTATTGTTCGAGATGGCGGGCGTAACCGAGGAAGTTGCGAGAGAGGCTATGCGCCTTGCCGGCTATAAACTTCCCATCAAGACGAAATTCGTCATTAAAGAAAAAAATACAGAAGGAGTTGAAGGTTAATCATGAAAGCAAAGGATATTCACGGAATGACCAACGACGAATTGGCAGCTAAGCTCGCCGATTTGAAGGAAGAACTTTTTAACCTTCATTTCCGCCATGCCACCGGTCAGCTTGAAAACCCCAACGTTATCGCAACTACGAGAAAAGACATCGCAAGGATCAAGACCGAAATACGTGCGAGAGAGATCAAGGCGAGCGTTTGAGCGGAGGAAAGAAGATGGAAAGAAATTTAAGAAAAGAGAGAGTCGGTATCGTTACTTCCGACAAGATGGAAAAGACGGTCGTCGTCACCGTAGAAATGAAGGCTACTCACCCTGTCTACAAAAAGACGATAACCACTACCAAAAAGTATAAGGCGCACGACGAAAATAACGAGTGCGGCATCGGCGACACGGTCAGAATAGTCGAGACCAGAAAGCTTTCCAAAGACAAGAATTGGAGAGTTGCCGAAATAATCGAAAAGGCTAAATAATATCGGGAGGAGCAATAGTCATGATACAACCGCAGACAAGATTAAAGGTAGCCGACAACTCGGGCGCAAAAGAAATTATGTGCATAAGAGTTTTGGGCGGATCTTTCAGAAAGTTCGGCAATATCGGAGACGTTATCGTCGCAAGCGTAAAGACGGCGACCCCCGGTGGAGCAGTAAAGAAAGGCGATGTAGTTAAAGCCGTTATCGTGAGAAGCTCCAAAGGTCTCAGAAGAGCCGACGGAACTCACATCAGATTCGACGACAACGCCGCAGTAATAATCGATAACCAGAAACAGCCCAGAGGCACCCGTATTTTCGGACCTGTCGCAAGGGAACTCCGCGATAAAGAATACATGAAGATCATATCGCTCGCGCCCGAAGTGCTGTAAGGAGAATTGATCATGAAAGTTAAAAAGAACGATACCGTTTTGGTACTTACGGGCAAAGACGCCGGCAAAACCGGAAAGGTCATGACCGCATTACCTAAGGAAAACAGAGTTAAAGTTGACGGAGTTAATGTTCAGAAGAAGAGCAGAAAGGCAAGAAGCGCCAACGAAACGAGTGAAATCGTTTCCCAGATCGGCGCTATCGACGCTTCCAACGTCATGGTAGTTTGCCCCGCTTGCGGAAAGGCGACCAGAGTCGGCTATAAAGTTATAGACGGCAAAAAGGTAAGAGTCTGCAAGAAGTGCGAAGCCTCTTTGGACGCAGCTCCCGAAGCTAAGAAAGCAGTTAAAAAGGCAAAAAAAGCCAAGAAAGAAGATAAAGCCTAATAAGGAGAATAAAAATGGCAGACACAACGACTCAGGTTGCTAAAGAAACTGCAACCGATTCCAAGTATGTTAGCAGAAAGAGAAAGTTGTACCAGGAAGAAGTTGTTCCGTACCTTATGAAACACTTCGGCTACAAGAACATCAACGAATGTCCCAAGCTTGTCAAGATCACCATAAACGGCGGTCTCGGCGACAGCAAGGACAATGCGAAAAGCGTACAGCTTGCTCAACAGGAACTTGCTCTTATCGCCGGTCAGAAACCCGTTCTCACCAAAGCTAAGAAGTCGGTAGCGAACTTCAAAGTAAGGCTCGGTATGAACGTAGGTATCAAGGTCACGTTAAGACAGGATAAGATGTACGATTTCTTCGATAAACTCGTATCCATCGCCCTTCCGAGGGTTAGGGACTTCAGAGGCGTTCCCTCCAAGTCCTTCGACGGCAGAGGCAATTACGCTATGGGCGTTAAAGAGCAGCTTATATTCCCCGAGATACAGTACGATCAGGTAGAGAAGGTAAGAGGTTACGACATTTGTATAGTAACCACTGCAAAGACGGACGAAGAAGCTCGAGAACTTCTCAAGGCAATGGGAATGCCTTTCAAAGCTAATTAAGGAGATAGAGAATCATGGCAAAAGTAGCAATGATAAATAAACAGAAAAAGACTCCTAAGTATTCCACCAGAGGATACACGAGATGCTCTATTTGCGGCAGACCTCATTCAGTCCTCAGGAAATACGGCGTTTGCCGTATATGTTTCAGGGAATTAGCTTATAAAGGCCAAATCCCCGGCGTAAAAAAGGCAAGTTGGTAAGAGGAGGTAGAAAGTAATGACAGATCCTATTGCAGATATGCTTACCCGTATCAGAAACGCTCTGGTAGTCAAGCACGACACCGTTGAAATTCCGGCGTCGAATATGAAGAAATCAATAGCAAAAATACTTCTTGACGAAGGTTATATCAACGCTTACGAACTCGTGGAAGAGGGCGTTCAAGGCAAGATCGTAATCACGCTCAAGTATGGTCCTAAGGGTGAAAAGGTCATCAACGGACTTAAAAGAGTTTCCAAACCCGGCCTCAGAATTTATGCCGGTTGTGAGGAACTTCCCAAAGTTCTCGGCGGTCTCGGTATCGCCATCATCTCTACACCCAAGGGCGTAATGACAGATAAAGAAGCAAGAAAGTCCAACCACGGCGGCGAAGTTCTTGCTTACGTTTGGTAAGAGGAGGTCGGATAAATGTCAAGAATTGGTAGAGAACCGGTAGAATTGCCGGCAGGCGTTACCGTTAAAACGGAGAACGGCATAATCACCGTTTCGGGTCCCCTCGGAACTCTTACGCAAGATTACGATGCGGCAAACATCGAAATTACGGTTGACGGAAACGTCGCACACGTCAAGAGAAACAGCGAAGAAGATCCCATCAGAGCTAAACACGGCTTGTACAGAGCGCTTCTTCACAATATGGTAGTAGGCGTTACCAAAGGCTATGAAAAGGGTCTTACGGTAAACGGCGTAGGTTGGAAAGTCGCTCAACAGGGCAAAGACCTCAACCTCTCCGTCGGTTTCAGTCACCCCGTTATCTTCAAAGCTAAAGACGGTATAACTCTTACCGCTGTTTCCCCGACGGAAATTTCCGTCAAGGGTATGGACAAGGTTGCAGTCGGTCAGACCGCAGCGACCATAAGAGCTATCAGAACGCCCGAACCTTACCACGGTTACGGTATCGCTTACAAGGGCGAGGTAATCGAACGTAAGGAAGGCAAGACGGCCGGTAAATAAGGAGTAAGACAATGATATTAAAGTTGGATAAAAACGCAGACAGAAGAAAAAGGCACGAAAGGGTAAGATCGAAGATCTCCGGCACTGCCGAATGTCCCAGACTTTGCGTATACAGAAGTTTAAATCACATTTACGCTCAGATTATCGACGACGTCAAAGGCGTTACGCTCACCGCTTGCTCGACTATGGAAAAGGCTGTAAAGCCTCTTCTCGAAGGCAAGAGCAAGGTAGAACAGGCTAAGATAGTCGGCGTAGAACTTGCAAAGAAAGCTACCGCAAAGGGCATTGAAAACGTTGTTTTCGACCGTGGCGGTTACATCTACATCGGCAGAGTGCAAAGCTTAGCTGACGGCGCCAGAGAAGGCGGCTTAAAATTCTAAGAGGAGGAATAAAAAATGGCGAAAGAAAATAACAGACCTCAAAGAAAGCAAGATCGTGACGACGGTCTTTGCAAAAAACTCATAGCCGTCAACCGTATTACGAAAGTCGTAAAGGGCGGTCGTAAAATGCGCTTTGCAGCTCTCGTCGTCATCGGCGATGAAAACGGCAAGGTAGGTTGCGGCAGCGGCAAGGCGAACGAAGTTCCCGAAGCTATCGAAAAGGCTACCGCTCAGGCTAAAAAGGCTATGAGAAAGGTATCGCTTGTCGGCAGCACTATTCCTCACACGGTAATCGGCAAGTTCGGCAGAGGCTCCGTCCTCATGATGCCGGCTGAAGAAGGTACCGGCGTTATCGCCGGCGGTCCCGTCCGTGCCGTAATGGAAGCCGCAGGCATCAAGAACATAAGAACTAAATCTCACGGTTCGAACAACCCCATCAATATGGTCAAAGCCGTTATCGAGGGCTTGAACGAACTTAAAACTGCCGAGGAAGTGGCAGCTCTTCGCGGAAAGACCGCTGAAGAGATCATGGCGTAAGGGGGTAAACTTAAATGGAACAAGTTAAAGTTACTCTCGTAAAAAGCACGATAGCTTGCCTTCCCAAACAGAAGGCTACCGTCGCCGCCCTCGGTCTTAAAAAAATAAATCAATCCAAGGTTTTTACCGACAGTAATACGTTACGTGGACAGCTTGCGCTTGTCTCGCACTTGGTAAAAGTCGAAAAGGTATGAGGAGGTAAAACTAATGAGATTAGATAATTTACATCCTGCTGAGGGTTCTAAGACCGCAAGTAAGAGATTGGGCCGCGGTATCGGTTCCGGTCTCGGCAAGACGAGCGGTAAAGGTCATAAAGGACAATGGGCAAGAAGCGGAGGCGGCGTAAGACCCGGCTTCGAAGGCGGTCAGATGCCCCTTACCCGTAGAGCTCCCAAGCGTGGTTTCAACAATCATTTCAGAAAGGTTTACACTATTGTCAACCTTGAACAGCTCGCTTCTTTCGAGGCGGGTACCGTAGTCGATTATTCGACTTTAAGGGACTATAAACTCATTACGAAGGAAGTTAAGAATTCCGCCGGACTTAAAGTTCTCGGCTCCGGTGAGCTTAACGTCGCCTTGACCGTAAGAGCCGTTAAGTTCTCTGCGGCTGCGAAAGCTGCCATCGAGAAAGCCGGCGGTACAGCGGAAGAGATTTAAGTTACCCGATAAGCGGAGGTAAGAAATGTTTGAGACATTAAAAAACGCATTTAAAGTTAAAGAAATAAGGGTGAAGATTTGGTGGACGCTCCTGTTCTTGCTTTTGTACAGAATAGGTTGTTTCATCCCCGTTCCCGGCGTAGGTACGAGTTTGCTCAGCAACACTCAGCTCGCCAACACCTCTTATTTGAGTATTATGAGTATGATGACCGGCGGATCGCTCGCAAACGGAACTCTGTTTGCAATGGGTATCGGACCGTACATCAACGCGTCGATAATCATTCAGCTTTTAGCTGTAGCTATTCCTTACCTTGAAAGGTTATCTAAGCAGGGCGAAGAAGGTAGAAAGAAGATCGCCAACTACACGAGATACTTAACTCTCCTTCTTGCCGTTATTCAGTCTATCGGTATTTTGGTAAGCTACGGCGCAAATTCCGAAACCGGAAACTTTGCATCGCTTTCCGCTATGCTCGCCGGAAGTTCGACGACTAACGGATTTACCGATTTCTTATCCTATGTTATCATCATTCTCTTCTATACGGCAGGTACTTGTATCACCGTATGGATAGGCGAGAGAATTACCGATTACGGTATCTCGAACGGTATCTCCCTTCTCATCTTTGCCGGTATCATCGCTACTGCCGCTAACTTCACCGTTCAGCAGTTTGCGCTCATCTTCCTCGGAAGCGACGGCTTAGACAGAACGGCGCTCCTCAGATTCTTGCTCTATATCCTCATCGTCATCGTCGTATTCGGCGCAATCGTTTGGGTAGAGCTTGCCGAGAGAAAGATACCCGTTCAGTACGCAAAACAAGTCAAGGGAAGAAAGATGTACGGCGGACAGTCCACCGTCATCCCCATCAAGGTCAACGCAAACGGCGTTATGCCGCTCATCTTTGCGTTCTCCATCATGACTTTCCCCGAGCTTATAATGACGCTCTTCGGTTGGACGGATGCACTCAACTGGTGGAGCTATTGGCTCGGTTCGACGTCGAGGCTTCCGTTCTATACGATAATCCTCTGCGTACTCATCGTATTCTTTGCGTTCTTCTATTCGACGATTCAGTTCAACCCCGAGGACATCTCCAAGACGATACAGCAAAACGGCGGTTTTATTCCCGGTATCAGACCCGGCAAGCCGACGGCTGACTATCTCAAGAAGATCTCCAACAGATTGACTCTTTTCGGAGCGATATTCCTCGCTATCCTCGCACTTATCCCCTCGCTCGTCCTCAATGCGGTAGTTAATTCCGCCTCGGGCGCAGGCGCATTCAGTGCGACAGGTATGCTCATAGTCGTATCGGTAGCAATCGAGTTCAACACCGCTCTCGAATCGCAGATAATGATGAAGAACTACAAGGGTTTCCTTAAATAAGACCATGAATATAGTTTTATTGGGAGCGCCCGGTGCGGGCAAGGGTACGCAGGCTGTAAGGCTTGCCGAACGCTATAATATCCCGCACATATCGACGGGCGATATATTCAGATACAACATTAAAAACGAGACTCCGATCGGGAAAGTTGCCAAGTCTTATATAGATAAAGGACAACTCGTTCCCGACGAGGTCACCGTTCAGATCGTAAAGGAAAGGCTCGAACAGGACGATTGCAAAAATGGCTATCTCCTCGACGGCTTTCCGAGAACGGTCGCTCAGGCGCAGGAACTCGATAAGATTTCCGAAGTCGACGCCGTCGC
>CACXDQ010000100.1 GCA_902766475.1 uncultured Eubacteriales bacterium | reverse complement strand
TGTCAGCCGTTTATCGTAAACTCAAAACGGCAAGACTTAACGGTCGGTTGCTCCTCTTCACAAAAATCTTACAATTTTATGAGATTCGTTGTCTGTCGGTCTTTCAACCGACTATATCATTATAAAGCAATATCGTGAAAAAATCAAGTGTTTTTACTCGGTATTGCAAATTTTTAATTTATAAACGACATTATCAGCTTAACTATATATAAAATCGTCGGGAAGATAAAGAAGAACAGAAGTATTCCGCTTGCGAGAACATAGCTTAGTGTGCCTAAAACGGTTTGCATTCCCTTAAATATAAACGCAAACTTCTTGTAGGCGAGCCATGCCGCAAAAACTATTAAAAGTCCGCCTATAAGCCCGAAAACGATAAATTTATAGTATGGCGAAGTGTATTTTATCTCTATTTCGTTTTCGCCCTCGTCGAGGTCGAAGAAAATCAGGTCGAGGGCGTTTTTCTTTAATTGAGCCGTTTTGCCGTTTACCTTGACGGTGTAGCCGTCGATGTCGGTAAAGCCGAGATACATCATCTGCCCCTTCTCGGCAATTATCTTTTCGGGAAATTTAATTTCGTTTTTCTTTAATTCGTATTTTACGCCCGAAGCCCAAAGTTTGTCAGAAATAGTCTTAACGGTCGAATTATCGAGCGATACGACGTGAAAATACTTTTCGACGTCCTCTCTCGTAAGCTCGCCGTTCGTCCTCTTTACGGTAACGGAACGGGTAGTCGAAAACTCGATATAATTATACGTCTTATATTCCGCAAGCGCCTTTTCTTTGCCGCTCGAAATTTCTGCCATCTCGTATTCTTCGGGAAAATCGAAGTAACACCATTCCTCGGTGTATGGCGAGCCTTTAAAGGACAATTTCCAGCTTCCGTCGTCGTTTTTAAGATAGTTCGGCTCGACTTTCGTGAGTGAAAATTCGCCGCTTGAAAGCACGTTTATAAACTGCTTTATTATCTCCGCGTGCACCAGGTCTTCAAACCCCATATCGGCGGGTTTTATCACTGCGGCAAGGGGAAAAGCATTCTCGTTTTTATACACTACGAATTTATTTGCCGAAACGTCCGTCTTGGTGAGGTAAACCCTCTTTGCGTTGTCCTCGTCGGAGGACTCTCCGCTCTTCGTTGTCTTTATATAAACGATATATTTATATCCTATAAGTGCGTCGGAGAAGTTGCCGCCACGGTTGCTTCTCGAACTGTTCGTGCCGTTGCCGCCGTAGCCGAAAAACGACGGAATCGTGAGGTTTTTCGAGTCTGCCATAGAGTTGAAAAGCGTGTGCGAATAGTTTCTTAAAACGAGCGGTGCGTCCGACGATATATAGCCGTCGTAATTGTAGCTTTTCAGTCTGAAATACTTATCGTCGTCGATTTTTGAAATGCCGTTTAAAAGCTCTTCATAATAGCCGTATTTTTCTGCGCTTCCGCCCTGGCGGTCGCCCTTTATCATCGCCGCACCCATGAAAACGGGCTGAGCGATCGCAAGTATGAGAACTATCGGGATAACGTCTTTAAAGCTTACGAGTTTGAATTTTACAAAGATGAAAACCGTTATAAGTACGACGAAAACGATGCCCAATAAAATCGCAGTTCCCTCTAAACCGCCCACCGAATGGGCGAAGCCGGCGAAGAAAGAATAAAAGGGTTGATTTTCCTCGAATGCGCCGTCGTTTATTCCGCTTAAAATGAAGTCGAATAGCCTATACGTTCCGAACGCCCCGCCCGCAACGAGCAGACAGACGGCTACAAGCAGCACGCCGGAAAGCGTTTTATTTCTGACGTTATTATTCTCGCTTGACTCATAGAAGTGCCCGTATAAGTCGTTTAACTCATATGAAGCGATATAGAAGAACAGAAAAGTGCCTATAAAACCGAAGCGGAGAGAATAGCTGTAATAAGAGCCGAAATTCAGTAAAAGCATGCTTTCGTCTATAAGGCACGGAAGGAGATATACGGCTATCGCCGCCGCAAAAAAAAGCGTCTTTCTGTCCTTTCTCGACCTTATGAAATACACTATCGTAAGGAAGAGAAAGACGGAATCGCAAAGGACGTAGCTGAATTTTTTGTAGAGGTGGTCTACGTTTTTGACGTCGCTCTCGAAAATACGACTGAAAAGCCCCGTGTTTCGCCCCGCCCTCGTGTATGCGGAGAGTGCGGGAAGCATTATGGGAAGGCTTATCGCAACGGCAAGGGCAAAGCATAGCGAAAATTTAGCCGCCGTTTCGAGCTTTTTGCCCTTTTGGGTACATATCCATATATATAATATTCCTATCGGGTAGACAGTGAGGAAAGAAAAGCTCGCAATAGAGAAACAAGTGTAGATAGTGAGTGCGAGCGAGATGGACAAGAGTTTTATCTTGCCCTCTTTCGCAAACGATATAAAGCCGGCGCCGAGGACGGGCATATATATCATTAAATCTACCCAGTTTATATAAGTATTCGCAACGTAGAGGTAGCCGCCGAACGAATACAATATCGCCATTACGGTCGCAACGTAGTGCGGGATAGCCTTGAAATATCTCTTTAAAAACCACAGCGCCGAAAAAGCACAGCAGATATTTTTGAGCGGAAGGACGACGCTCACCATATAGATTGCGTTTCCTCTCCCCCCCAAGAGAAAGAGGAATGAAAAGGGGCTTACGGTGCAGTAGGCGAGTATGCCGAACATATCCATTCCGCCGCCGAGGTTAAATGTGTGGAAAAGCCCGCTCGTGCCGTCCAATACCGAAAAATAATGTTCGAGGGTGGGGCAGACCTGAGCGAGCTGATCGTAGCTCGCCATTATCGCCTTTGATTTTATCCCGAACGGCCAGATATTGAAATAGGCTTGCGAAAATGCGTATAGCCCGAACACGAACAGGGTAATAAGCAAAAAACCGTAATTGTTTTTTATGAAATTATTAAAGTCGAAAGTGCGCCTCGTAATTTTTGTTGCGTCTTCGGCGTTGGTTTTAACCGATTGTTCCATAATGCTATTTTATCATATAGATATATTTTTTTCAACTTTTTTTGTCAATTATCTTTTTGAAAACGGCAATGTTTGTATTTTGGCGTTAAAATTGTTGTCTTTTTTGTCAAAATAGGTTATCATATTATTATGGGCAGTATGGCGTTTTCTTAGACGTTTCTTCCTTTTGGCCGCAAGGCGCTAATTGAAAACATTATATAATATAGGAGAATAATTTTTCACGATGGATAATTTACTCAGCGGTACGAGTATAGTTTTTCACAGTTTAGAGGTCGTGTTGTGGGTGGTCGCAGGCTTAGGCGCATTCCTCATCGGCTTTAAGCTGTTGTCGGAAAACTTGCAGAGCGTTGCGAACAAGGGTTTGAGAAAGCTCTTCGACAAGACGTCGAAAAACAAGCTTGCCGGCGTCGGCATAGGTGCCGGGGCGACAGTGCTTATGCAGAGTTCCGGCGCAACGACGGTCATGGTAATAGGTTTCGTCAATGCCGGTATGATGACGTTGTATCAGGCTACGGCGATAATCATGGGCGCAAATATCGGAACGACGATAACGACGATCTTGTTTGCGGTCGGGCTTACGAGCGTGGGCAAATACTTTATGGTCTTGTCGTTTGCCGGCATATTCCTCTCGATGCTCTTTAAACAGGGCAAGGCGAAGAGCTGGTCGCTTACCGTGGCGGGTTTCGGGCTTGTATTTCTCGGCTTGACGCTCATATCTCTTTGCATGAAGAGCGATTTCATTCAGAATTCCGATTTTATAAGGAACATGTTGAAATTCGAGATCAACCCCGCATGGCTCGAATCTATAATTTTATTGTTGATAGGTGCGGCGATAACGGCGGTAATGCAGTCGTCGACGGCGGTAAACGGCATAATGCTCACCATGCTTGCTACGGGGCTTTTCGGCACGGAAGTGGGCAACAGAATTTATTTCATAGTTTTAGGCACTAATATCGGAACGTGCGTAACGGCGCTTATCAGTTCGCTCGGAGCGTCCACAAACGCAAAGAGGGCGGCGCTCATTCATTTCTTATTCAATACTTTCGGGGCGATAATATTCCTTTTTGTACTCAATATCTGGCACGGTTTCGGAGATTTTTGGTTCAGAATTATAGGTAACCCCGAAATGGAGCTTGCGCTCTTCCACCTTGCGTTCAACCTTATTTGCACGCTTATCTTCCTTCCCATGACCGGCGTTTTCGTAAAGATAACCGAAGCCGTCGTCAAGGAGAAGAAGGAAGAGGAGAAGATACGCATCACATATATGGACGAGCGTATGCTTGCGACGCCTACCGTTGCCATCGCCCAACTTCAAAAGGAAGCCGTCCTTCTCGGCAACAGATGTATGGACAATTTAAAACTCTCGTTCGACGGGTTTATCAATAAGGACGTGAGCGTGGCGGACGAGGTCGCCAAGGAAAACGACGAGATAAACTTAACTTCCAAACAGATAACCGATTATCTCATAAAGGTTTCGGGCGCAACTGTTTCCGTCCACGACGATACGAGGATATCCATATTGTATCACGCCATAGGCGACATGCTGAGAATTTCCGAAATTTCAGATAACATCGTCAAATATACCAAAACTACGGTTGAAAAAGAACTCGTCTTTTCCGACAACGTAATAGTTTCCTTAAAGGAAATGTATCAAAATATCGTCGACCTTTATAAGATAGCGATAGAGATATTTGAAACCAAGAGCGGCGAAAAATATCCCGAACTCGAATATATTGAGGACTGTATCGACGGAATGAGAAAAGCGCTTATCGACGGGCATATAAAGAGGCTCAACGAAGGCTCGTGCGACGCAAGGAACAGTGCGGTGTTTATCAACCTCGTTTCCAACCTTGAACGTGTCGGCGACCACATAACGTTTATAGCGCACTCGATAGACGAACTGAACTGACGGGAGAATAATATGAAAGCTGTCGTGCAGAGAACGGGGAAGGTTACCCTTTCCGTCGACGGAGAGCTTATTTCCGAGATCGAAAAGGGCTTTGCCGTATATTTCGGAGTCGGCAAAGGCGACACCGAGGACAAAGCCGACTACCTCGCTAAAAAGATAGCTAATTTAAGGGTTTTCGAGGATGAAAACGGCAAGATGAACAAGGCGCTCAAAGACGTGGGCGGAGAGGTGCTTTTTATCTCCCAATTTACGCTCTGCGCCGACGTTTCGCACGGCAACAGACCGAGTTTTACGGACGCTGAAGAGCCTCAAAAAGCGGAGAAAATGTATCTCTATTGCGCTCAAAAATTGAGAGAGCAAGGCGTTGAGGTCAAGCTCGGCAAGTTCGGGGCGGATATGAAGATAGAACAATCAAATGACGGCCCTGTAACTATCATATACGAGATCTGATATGCTTGAAAGAGAGATAGAGCAAAAATTAAAAGACGGCGGAGCGGCACTCGTCGGCTTTTGCGAGATAGACGAAAGCCCCATAAAGGGGCAGGGAAATTTAAAATACGCCGTATCTATCGCCTACAAGCTTTCCGACGCCGTTTTAAAGACAATAGAGGACAGACCGTCTATAATGTATTTTCAGCATTATAGGGCGGTGAACGCTCGGCTCGACCAGCTTTCCTTAGACGTCGTGAAGATGATAGAGGACGAGGGATATAACGCCTTTCCGATAGCCGCTTCGCAGAGTACGAACGACGATAAATCGGCTTATAGAGGGGTTTTCTCACATAAAAAGGCGGCGGTGCTGTCCGGCATAGGCTATATCGGCAAGAGCTGTCTGCTCCTCACGAAAGAATACGGCTCTAAGGTGAGGTTTGCCACCGTTCTTACGGATATGCAGCTTATAAGTCAACGGCAAAAAATAACAGGCGGTTGCGGAAGTTGCACCGTCTGCAGAGATAATTGCCCCGCCGGGGCTATTTCGGGTATAGAATACGCCGAGGGAATGAGTCGGGACGACTTTTTCGACGCCGCCAAATGCTCCGATCACATGAAGAGCTACAAGGATATAGGCAGGGGCGCCGTATGCGGAATATGTATAAAGGTCTGCCCCAAAAACAAACTCAGGTAATTTGATTTTTGTTCGATTTTCGACTTATAGCCCAACTTATTGCGATTATTGTCAAAGATATAAGGGTGATGACCGAATAGATTATAAAGCACACTTTAATGCTTTTCGACTTGTCGTGAAAGAATGCGAAAAGCACCGTGATCAAAACTGTATATACGATCGAAGCCAATGCCGAGAAACGGGGCAGAGGCTTTTTTCTTATGCTTAAAACGAGAAAACATATCGCAATAAACACGATAGCGCCCATCGCTGCGCCAAGACTGTCCAATATGACGTCGGAAAGCTGAGCGGCACGTTCGGGAGAGGAGAGCTGAATAAGCTCGGATATAAGCGCAACGAAAAACGTTAAAACAATGTCGGCTATCAGAAATATCCAACTTCTTTTTAGCCTAGATGCGGCAACTGCTCCGAAAAGACAAATTGCGGCAAAAACGCCGAAATGACCTATAAATTTCCTCATAAGACCGGTAAAAGAGAGCTTGTCGAAATCGTTCCCGATAATTTCAACTTCCGGGTGAACGCCCTCTCCGTCCTCGTTCTCGACGTATTTGCCGAAGGTGTGGAAAAACGCCCCGTCCTCGTCGAATATGCCCGTCATCTCGACAAAATTACTGCTCGCCTCGGACGACGCTGTTCCGTTGTAGGATGCGTGGACGAGTACGACGGCGGACAGAGCTATGTATGCCGCAACCGACAATATAAAGATAATCAAAGCTGATTTTTTCATCCTCTACATTATATTATAATTTAACTTTTTTTACAAGCGTTTAGCCGAATGAAAATAAGATTCAACTTTGTTTTCATTCGGATAGTATAAAAAACGAAGTCTTACGCAAAATGTTATTAAAAAAAGGAGATCAGCTTTATGTCGAAAAAGAAAAAGCACCCCGTTCGCAAGATGACCGAACACGATTACGAAAACTATATCATGTCTTTGAAAGACGAAAGACCGACTAAGGTCATTATACCCGAAGAGGATAAATAACGGGCTATAAGTCGATTAACGGCACTAAGAGGGGATAAAATGGACAGAGTTCTTATTTTTTTGACGGCTTTGGCGGCGATAGTCGCATTGGTTGCCGTCGTAATACTTATAAGGGATATTGCGGACAGAAATTCGGAGGCAGAAGTAAAGCCGACCGTTATAAAGCTCGTATTATGCCTTAAAGGCGAAGGCGGCGGCGAGGAGAGAGAGGTGGAAGTTCTTTCGGTCGAGAGCGAAGAAGAAAAGAGCGATAAAAGAGCGGCGAAAAAAAACAGAAGCTGTAAAAACTATAAACGTCGCCGCCGCAAGAACGGGGAGAACGCATGAAGGGCAGAAGAAGGACAGCCGCAGCTTCCGCCCTCGCCCTTTTGTGCTGTATTGCGCTCATTATAACGGGTGTTTTTGCACTGTTTACGGATAGGGCTACGATAAAAAATCACCTCGAAGCGGGGAGCTTGAACGTCAGGCTTTTGAGGATAGGACACTATAACCTCGTTCCGGACGAGAGGGGATATCTCCGTGAAGAGAGAGTGGACGAGGGCGGCGAAGAGGTAGATTTTACCCATTCGACAAGAGAAAACTCGTTCGGGCTTTCCAGCGGCGACGTGATAGTTCCGACGAGCGAGCTTTCCGCCACGTTTAAAATCGTAAATGACGGAATTGTGGCGTTTAATTACCGTGTGGAAATAGTGTTTACCGATAAGGACGGAAATTTAAAGCAAGCGGCAGAGGGTGAATTGTATTCACAGCTCGATATCGGCGTTTTGGGGAATGTGGACGGTGAAAAGGGCGTCGGGGCGGGCGAAAGCGATATATTCACCGTATTTGTAAAGTTTAAAGACGACAAGAGAAATAACGACGTTCAAGGCAAAAGCGCATATTTTGACGTCATTGTTTACGTTGCGCAAGTATAGTTACATAGTCGAATGAAAAAAGCACTATGTGCCATTTTCGGGCGGCTGAAAGGAGTTATTTTGAAGAAGAAAAGTTTGTTTATTACGGCAATGCTTACGCTCATATTGAGCGTTTCTCTCATTGTGGGCGGCGTATTTGCGCTGTTTACGAGCGAAAGCAAGGTCAATATTGCCGTTACTTCGGGCAGAATTGACGTCAAAGCGAGCGTCAGGGTTACTAAAATAGAGTCGTTGGAAGCGACCGACGGCGATACGTTTGACAGAGAGGACGGTGAGGGGGGAAGATATTCCTTCAAAGACGTTACGGAGAGCGGCGCATTTCTGACGGGCGGAACTGCGACTGTAAACGGCGGCGCACTTAACGTTTCCGGAATGATGCCCGGCGACAGGCTCACCCTCTCGGTAGACGTCAGAAACGACAGCAGCGTTTCGGCTAAGTACAGAGTTAAAATCGAAGTCGACGAGGCGGGATACGCCCTTGCAAGCGGAATGGTAACTCAAATCTCGGGCGAGGAAAAAGAGGGCGTTATAGGCTACGTTTCGGCTTGGAAAGAGCTTATAAACGGCACCGATTACAGCGAGGAAATAGTGTTGGAACTCCCCGTGGATAGGGGCAACGGCTATCAGGGTCTGGCGGCTGAATACACGTTTACCGTAGAAGCCGTTCAAGGCAATGCGAGGACTACGGGCGAAGAGCGCTACGAATATGCTAATATCACGCCCATGACGTCGAGAGTTGCGACGACGGAGAGGACGGAAGGCGGAAATACTTCCTATGTCGCAGACGCAACGAGCATAACGGTAGTTGAAAACGAGGGCGAGGAAGGCGAGATCGCAACGACGGTCGAGCTTGAATCGGGTTGGTATGAAAGTGATGCAAATGACGATTTAAACGTCGTATTGACCGTTGAAACCTTCGACAGAGAGGGCGTCGACGAGCTTGACGGCGGTGAGTTTACCGCCGAGATAGGTAACGAAGTCATCGGCGCAATAGATATAAATCTGCTTGTCAACGGAAGAAAGGTAAGCTCCTTTAACGACACGAGGGCAACCGTTACGGCTCAGCTCGAAACGGGGCTTGACGGCGTTACGGTATATTATAACGGCGAAGCTCTTTCCGAAACGGACGACGGCGAAAACGACTATTACAGATATTATCCCGAAACGGGTAAACTCATTATAAAGACGAGCCATTTCAGTAAGTGGCTCATCACCGCCAACTTGCCCAACTGGAGAGATTATGCGGCGGAAAATTACGAGGCAAACGACGAGGAAAACAAGTCGCTCGAAATATCGACGGCGGAAGAATTCGCTTTGTTTGCGCAAGACGTCAACGGTGGTAAAGATTATGATGGCTGGACGGTAACGCTCGGAAACGATATAGATTTAGGCGGTAAGGAATGGTCGCCCATAGGCAATTCGCAAAACGGCTTTAAGGGCGTTTTCGACGGAAAGGGGCACACTATCTCAAATCTCTATATAGGCGGAAACACGGACAACAATTCGAGAAATAACTTCCACGGGCTTTTCGGCAAGACTTTAAGCCCCGCCGTAATAACGAATTTTACGATGGATAACGTCGTTATAAGAGGTTCTCTATACGTCGGGGCGGCGGTAGGTATGGCATACACCGGCAAGGAAATTTCAAACGTTACGGTAAAAGGCGACGTGGATATTAACGGCTGGTGGTACGTCGGCGGCATATCCGGCAACGGATACGTTCAGACTATTAAAAACTGCCACGTTAAGGCGAACGAGGGAAGCAAGGTTTACGCTTCGGGCAGCTACGTCGGCGGAATACACGGTTTCCGTGGCGAGGGCGGTCAGACGATAGAAGATTGCACTTCCAACGTCAACGTCGAGGCGTTCTCCTACGTCGGAGGTATTTCGGGCATACTGCATTACGGCAATACGATCAAAAACTGCACGGCGACAGGTAACGTAACAAAGACGGGTACGGAAGAGGAGTCGGACGACAGCGACTTATACGGCATCGGCGGTATCGCCGGAATTTCCGTCGACGGAACGACCGCAACGATCGAAAACTGCGTTTACGAGGGCAAGCTCAACTACGTTTCGGGCGGTATCGTGAACGGCGGCGTTATCGGTAACAACAGAAATGGAACTGCGGCAAATAATCTCGTTATCAAAAACTGTACGGTAAACGGCGAGAGAGTGGATAATACGGAAACGGAAGAGGAAGAAGAATCGGAGAGCGTTTCGGAATAAAATCGCTTGACAAATTTCGCTGTATTGATATAATATAATTATCAGATAATCGACTTATAGCGAGGTTTATTATGAACGAAACTGAGAAGATGCTGAAAGGGCTGATATACGATCCATTTAAAGACGGAATGCAGGACGAGAGGTTGAAAGCGCACAAACTTTGCAAGAGATATAACTCAACTTGCGAGGACGAGGAAGAGGAGCGCAAAAAGATTTTGGACGAGCTTATCCCCAATAAGGGCAAAGGCGTCTACCTTCAAGGCCCCATATACTTCGATTTCGGCAAATACACCGAGTTCGGTGAAAACAGCTATGCCAATTTCAACTTTACGGTTTTGGATATTTGCCCCGTAAAGATAGGTAAAAACGTGTTTATGGGTCCAAACGTTTCACTTCTCACGCCAAAACACCCCATGTGTTTCGAGGACAGAAATATATATTATAACGAAAAGACGGGCAAGTGGACGGATAAGGAATACGGTGCGCCCATCACGATAGGCGACAACTGCTGGCTTGCGGGAAACGTTACCGTTTGCGGCGGCGTTACGATAGGCGAGGGGTGCGTAATAGGCGCAGGCTCCGTCGTAACGAGGGATATTCCGCCTCACAGCTTTGCGGCGGGCAACCCTTGCAGAGTCAAGAGGACAATTACCGAAGAGGACAGATTATACAATCACCCCGAGCTTCTTGCGGAAGAGGACAGATGATAAAAAGCCCGCCTATAAGTCGATAATCGACTTATAGGCGGGCTTTTATAATATTTACAGCTTTTTAAGTATCTCGCCTATATCGGCGTTTATCAGAATGGAACGATCCTTTATTTTGTCGGGGCAGACCGCCTCGCCGTAGTTTATGCAGATATAAGTGGCGTTCTCGTTTGCCGCAGTAATGCGCCAGAACGGGTATTTTATGATAACGGGCGTATTGCCGCCCACGCCGAGTTCTAAAAGAACTATTTTTTTGTCGGCGTAACTGTCGAGAAACTGTGCGTATCTGTCGTTCGCCTCGTGCCAGCCTTGATCTTCGACGAACGTGTCGTCCGCCCTTAAATTCATGCTCATCGGTCTGCCGCAAACGGGGCATTTCGGCACGAGATATGCGGGTATCTTCATATCTCTCTGCTCTTTTAGCATCTTTTCCACTATTTCCCTGTTGTCATACGTTTTTTGACAGCACGGCTTTGAGCATTGAAACAGCCCGTAATCGCCTTGCGTGTAAAACAACCTTTGTTTATCGAAGCCCGCCTTTTGAAAGCAATGGTCGACGTTCGTTGTTATTACGAAGTAGTTTTTGTCTTTAACTATATTCAAAAGGTCGTTGTAGACGGGCTTCGGCGGATCCGTATAGCGGTTGACGTGGATATTTCTCGACCAGAAAGCCCACGTTTCTTCGGGCGTGTCGTATGGATAAAACCCACCCGAATACATATCCTTATAGCCGTATTTTTCACCGAAATCTTTAAAATTGTCCTCAAATCTCTTGCCCGAATAGGTAAAGCCCGCCGAAGTGGAAAGCCCTGCGCCTGCGCCTATAAGCACGGCGTCCGCCCCGTCTAAGGCGGTTTTTATTTTATCTGTCATAGCCGAGTAATCGTCTGTATATTTCATAGTCATTCTCCTTAAAAACGTTGAAAATTATCTTAATATCGCTCTTTGTGCGCTCCTTGTAGCCTTTCACGGTCTTTACGGCAATTTCAGCCGCCTTTTCGTTCGGGAAACTGAAAACGCCCGTCGAAATACAGCAAAACGCAACGCTCTTTATGCCGTTTTCCTCGGCAAGCGTAAGACAGCTTTCATAGCACGAGGCAAGCTCGTTTTCTTCCTTTTTCGTAACTTCGCCGTAGACGATAGGTCCTACCGTGTGCAGAACGTAGTCGCACGGGAGATTGTACGCCCTCGTGAGCTTGGCTTTTCCCGTCGGCTCTTCCTTGCCCTGTCTTTTCATTATGTCGTAACATTCGCTTCTCAGCTGTATTCCCGAAAAGGTGTGAATGGCGTTGTCGATGCAGTAGTGGCACGGCGCAAAACAGCCGAGCATACGTGAGTTCGCCGCATTTACTATCGCTCCGACCTTCAATGTGGTAATATCGCCCTTCCAAACGGCGATATCGTCCTTAAAGCAAAGCGTTTCGCCGTCCGTAATGCCTTTTTTGGCTATCTCTTCGCTTAAATATTCGTCCTGAATTTTCAAAAATTCTTCCGTCGTTTCCATGGGCATACGAACGTTAAAAAGCGAGCGCAAAAGCCGCCTTTGCCCCTCTTCGTCAGACGGTATTTCGTCCTTATATCCGCCCTCGTCGAGCAGATACCTCGTCAGATATTTTCTTCTTTCTTCGTTGTTCATATCTATAAAAAACTCCTTTGTCCGTCGATATACGAAAACTGTTTCGCCTTAGTTATCTCGTCGCCTTTCTGTAATTTTCCAACCAAAAACGGAGAAGTCGGATCGTGCATTTTCATGTTTTCATACACGAGCCGAGCCTCGGCGTTGGCGTAGCAGTATTTGCAGAGGTGTCCGCAGGTGTCGTATGCGCCTATATCGCTTCCGAGCAGACAGTCGCAAGCCCCTCGCCGCTGATTTTTTCTGTTTGGCACGTCGAGCTTTTCGCCTATCGCCCTCTCTATTATTTGCCTTGTCTGACAGCCCGAAACGTCTATCCCGAGCGGCGCAAGCTCTTCGCCCTCGCAACAAGTTCTTATCGTGATTCCGTTTTGTTTGGCGATAGGGACGAGAAGTTTAGCAAGCGACTTTCTCTCGTCAAAGTTCGGAGGATAAATGCCCGGCGCATTTCGCTTTACCTTTTGGTATAAGTCGAGAAAGCTCAATACGCAGCTGTCTGTGTATCCGTTTAATTTTTCGGCAATATGTTTGAACGCCTCGACGTGTTTTTCCTCGTCAAAGCCCTTGCCGTAAAACACGGGATCGTATCTCCAACCGATAGCCTTTTTGCCTACCCTTTCTGAAATTGTCTTAAATGAATCTATAACCTTGTCCTTGTCCGGGATGTGCGGCTCAATATCCTTGCCGTATGGCGTTATCGTTACAAACCAGAATTGTCTGTAAGCGTCCAATTTGTCGAGATATGGGATAATGGGCGTCGGGTTTTTGGTGCAAAAAGTTATGCAGTCAACTACGTCCGGGGAAAGAGAATACTCCGTTACCTGATGAGGGTAATATGGGTTTCTGACATACACAAACCCCTCTATAAGTCGATTAACGAGCCATTTTGAATAAAATGCCGGTATATCAGTCCTCATTCCCGTTGAAATAACCATTATCTTGCTCCTCGGTAAATTTTCAACGACATTATATCATATCTTCGGTAAAAAATGTTCAAAGTTATAAATCTATATCCAAGTAATAAAAAAGTAACCAAGTAACTTTTTTGCTGTTATGGCAAAAAATATACTTTAAATAATTGACTTATACGGGCGCTTATGTTAAAATATAGTAAATAAAGGAGATAGTATGCTGACGAGAGAAGAGCTTCCCGAATGTCCCGTTCAAACGACGGTACAGCTTATCGGAAACAAGTGGAAAATACTTATTATAAGGACGCTGCTTAAGGGAAAC
>CACXDQ010000099.1 GCA_902766475.1 uncultured Eubacteriales bacterium | reverse complement strand
TACGACATTACGACCGTCGGCGAGTGGGTTACGTATTCCACGGAAAATATTGCGACATACGAGCTGGAAACGGACGATTACCGTTGGACTAAGAGCGGCTCGACGTATAAGAAGATAGCTTCCGACGAGGTGAGCAGATATTCTACGAGCAACCTCTATGCGCTCGCTCAGGGCTGTAAGGGTTTGAAAGTCGTCGAGATCGATTACGAAGTCGAAAACGAGGACGGAACGACTACCGAGGGCACGGTTTACGACGGCGATTATACGATCGTTATAGACGGCGGAACGTTCAATATCAATACTCCCGACGACGGCGTGCACGCCAACAGCGGCGACGTCATTATAAACGACGGAACGTTTACGATTTCCACGCTCGACGACGGAATAGGTTCCGACAACCTCACCAAGATAAACGGCGGCAAAGTTACCGTTCTCACCTCTTACGAGGGCATCGAGGGCGCTTACGTCGAGATAGGCGGCGGCGAAATAGACGTGTATGCGACGGACGACGGCATCAATGCCGCAAGCGACGACGTTACGGATGAACATATTATCATATCGGGCGGAACTACGATTGTAAATGCCGACGGCGACGGATTAGACTCTAACGGAAGCGTGCTTATAAGCGGCGGAACGGTGTTTGTTCACGGGCCGACGAACGGCGGCAACGCATCTCTCGATTCGGAGAGCGGAATAGTCGTAAACGGCGGTTACTTCATTGCGGTCGGCAGCAGCGGAATGGTCGAAACGCCTGCGCAAAACTCTTCTCAGAACGTCGTTTCCTACACCGCAAGCTCCACGATTGCGGCGGGAAGCACTATCTCGCTCAGAGATTCGAGCGGAAACGTTATTACCTCGATAACCACTAAAAAGGTATGCCAGAGCATAATTATCAGCTGTCCCGAACTCACGAAAGGATCGAGCTATTCTATTTACGTCGGAGATACTCAGGCTTACACCTTCACGGTTAGCAGTACGATAACCGGCAGCAATGGTCAAGGCGGCTTCGGCCCCGGCGGTAATATGGGACCGGGCGGCGGCTTCGGACCGAGAGGATGAAACTGAATTATTTGACTTATGGAGCGCCCCGAAACCTCATTGAGGTTTCGGGGCGCTTATTGTTGACAAAAGTTTATAAAAATAATATAATTGATGTATGAAAACAGATCTCTTTAACGTCAAGACGGTTGACGGGGCGACGTTTCCGCCCAAAATAGAAAGGTATGTCGAGAGAAAAGCCACCGAAGAAGAATGTTTATCCGTTTACGGTGAAAGACGCACGGAAAAGATCTTTCACAGGGCATTTATAACGAGTATTCTGTCATACGTTTCATTCATGCTCTCGGCTCTTTGCGTATATTTCGGTTTTATGGCGATAGGCGGCGAAAATATCGTCGGAGCGGTCGCATGGTTTTCTGGCGCCGTACTACTCGTCGTCGGGGCGATATTTTTAAGAGTGATCTCGGGTAAAGACGGAAACATTATTAAGGGAAGCGTCGAAGAAGAGTTTTCGTTCGACGCCGCATTTTACGGCATGGCAAAGATATTGGGCGTTCCCGAAAATGCTCTTCCGCTATACCTCATCGACGGTGAAGAGGTGTATAAAAAGAATAGGAAAATATCTCAAAAGAACTATATGGGAGATTGCCTTTGCTTTGCGGTGGACGGCAATTTTAAGCTCTATATGGCGGATAAGGTGTATGCAATACCGTTGAAAGATATGGGCGAAATGAAGAGAATAGACGAAAGACTTACCGTTTATACGGCGATAAAGAGAAGTCTTTCGACTGACGATGCGGAAAAATTTGAAAGCCCCGATTATTTTTTGCCGGATAAGGCGAACGAAAAGACGCTGAAATACTATTACGAGCTTGAAGTAGGGGATAGCGAAGTGATAAAGATCGCCCCTTTCGAGGCGGCTAAGCTTAAAAGACTTTTAGACCCAATTTAAAGATAATCGACTTATATAAAGACTTATTTATAAAAGCCGCCTTAAAGGCGGCTTTTGTTATGCTAATTTCAGTACATTCCGATAACTTCTTTTGCCTTTTGCAAAATGTCGTCTTTCAGCTTTTCGGGCGATATAACTTTTACTTTACCGCCGAAACTCAATACCTTTGAGATGAGCCAGTCGTCATAGGGAAGTTTTGCCGAAACGTACAACTTATCGTTGTTTTTCTTGTAAACCGCACCGACGCCGAGCCATTCCTCAACGTCGGTTTTTGCCGTTTTATCAACTTCGAGGTCGACATATTCGCTTTCGAGAGCGTTCTTCCAGCTCGTCAGATCGTCTATATCGAACGAAAGTTCTCTCGGTGTAAAACCGTTTTCGGTCGTCATTGCGGAAGCCATTCTCGCCACTTTGAAAATTCTGAAACCCTCACGGAGTTTACAATATGCATAGACGTACCAAAGCCCTTGTTTTAAAATAATTCTGTAAGGCTCGATCTCCCTTTTCGTTTCCTCTCCGAACTTGTCGACGTAATCTATCATAACGGTGAGCGAGCGGTCTATCGCCTTGTCTATGAGCGACAAAGTGTTTTTTACGTTGTCGTTGCCGTTCCACGTCGTGCCGTCGATTATGAGGTGTCCGGCGGCGAGGTCGATGCGCTCGCTGTCTGTGCGTTTTACGGCGCAGAGCTTGTCGATGGCGGAATGAATATAATCGTTATCAAGATCGTCGTTCAAAGTGGAAAGTGCGCCTATAACTTCGTTAAACTCAGTTTCCGTCAAGAAAGAAGCGGGCAGTTTAAAAGATTCGGCTATGTAAAAACCTCCGTTTCTGCCCTGATCGGATATAAGCGGTATGCCTGCCAAACTTATGGCGTCGAGGTATCTCATCACGGTTCTCATAGAAATATCAAACCGTGCGGCGAGATATTGTGCGGTAACTTTTTTGCGTGATAAAAGCAAAAAAACTATTTTGAGCATTATTTCGTATTTCATTGTTTTCCCTCTCTTCGTATAATAATATTTTAATATATCAATCTTTTAAAGTCAAGAAATTGTAGCGATGTAAAAAAAATTTAAAAATTTTGTTAAAAAGCCTAAAAATCTCTTGACAATTAACTGTAAATTTGGTATTATTTACGGGCAATCAAGGTTGCGAAAGAAATATGCGGACATGGCGGAATTGGCAGACGCATAAGACTAAGGATCTTATGAAGCTACTTCGTGCAGGTTCAAGTCCTGTTGTCCGCACCATGAAAGTGGGTCGAAAAGTCTTTTGATGTTTCGACCCACTTTTGCATAATTTTAGGCAAAAACTAGCGATTTTGGACGTCCTTGATTTTCAAGGGTCTTTTTTTATTCCCGAAAATTCAAAAAAACACCCAACCTACACACATAGGTAAAGTGGGTTAAAATGTGAAAAAAGCGGGATTTGAACCTATAACGCTTGAAAAAATTGGCGATTTTTGGTATAATTTTTTTAATCAATCGGTGTTATTATAAAATTATGAGTAAATTAATTATAGGGAAAAACGATTTATCAACTGTCAATCCAAAACTTGTAAAAGAATGGAACTATGAAAAGAACGGTGACTTGAAACCCGAACAATTTACAGCAAATAGTGGGAAAAAGGTATGGTGGAAGTGTAATAAAGGACACGAATGGCAGGCAAATATATATAATAGAAATAACGGAAATGGTTGCCCAATTTGT
>CACXDQ010000098.1 GCA_902766475.1 uncultured Eubacteriales bacterium | reverse complement strand
TATTATAAAACCGTTCTCCCCGGCGGATGGGAATCTATTACCGACACGACCTATTTAAACGCATGGGACGAGGGCAAAGTTGCGATGAAAAATCAAGGGCTGTGGTATTACACCAACGAGAAGAGCGACGTAATAAGAAAGTTCGATTTCGACCTCTTCGCACCGCCCGTTGCGCAGAGCGATTCTTCGTCGTATGCGTCCGATCTTCCGAAGAGGAAGCTTTCCGAAGGATATAAGTCGCAAGTTCTCATCTCGTTCAACGTGATGCTTCCGGCGGTTTCGGACAATGAAAAATTGCTTGAAAGCGCAATAGATTTTCTGATGTATCTCTCCATGCCGGAAGCCGTTACCGCAATGGTACAGGAAAACGGCGCAGGGCTTCCCGCCGTAAAGGGCGCAAGCTATCCGTCCGTATATGACGATTCGGCATGGCTCGACAGAGAATTTACGGAAACGAATATCTCCGAGTGGCCGCTCGGCTTTATAGAGAGCAACACCTCTAATATAAACGCCGCTTTCAGCGATTGGGTATTCGGAGAAAAGACCGAGGCTGAATTTTTCACCGTCGTAAACAGAGAGCAACAAAACGGCGCTCGGACGATGGTAAACAGTATGAAAATAAACACTGCGGGCTGGAATATATGATCCGCAAAGCGAAGAGATCATGAAAGGCGATAAAAAGGCAAAGATCAAGGTAAAATATATCGTTGCGGCGGCGCTTATAGCTGTCTTTTCGGCGTTTTATCTCTTTGATTATCTCCGGGCTAAAACTTTTACGGTGGAAGTGGTTTCGGTATCCGACGAAAACCCCGTAGCCAGTAACGACGAGAGGGTAGAGATAACGATAAGGGTAACGCACTTCGGAAAGCCCGTCGAGGGGCACGTCATATTCGCATTGCCGTCGGACGGGCGCATGCTCGCATTCACCACGCTTACCGACGAGGACGGCGTGGCTACGATGACTTACGTTCCGTACACCGCAAATGCGTTTTTGCCCGTTCACGACGTGGAGATACGCATAAGAGATCAGAGCAATTCGGTATTTTGGGAGATAAACGCCTATACCGATCTTCAATTAAAAATGAGGGCGAGGTGAGAATATGACAAAAATTTTAACTTATTTAAAACGCCATTGGATCGCCTATCTCATGGTTTTGCCGTTTGCGCTCGGCGTGCTTGTCTTTGCGGTATATCCGCCGCTTTACAGCATCGTTCTGTCATTTTTCGACGTGTATAAGATAAACGATTCTCTCACGACCTTCATAGGTTTCGGCAACTTTGTGGAACTCTTCCACGACACCACGTTTTTAAATTCCTTTCAGGCGATGCTCACTCTGCAACTGCCGAGGCTCGTGGTAAACGTGTTCGTGCCGTTTTTCTATGCGGAGCTGATTTTTCACGTCGCAAGCAAGAAGATGCAGTCGGCATACCGCTTTTTGCTGTTGCTGCCCATCGTCTGCCCGTCGATAGTAACGTCGCTTATATGGCAGAATATCTACGCATATGACGACGGCGTTTTGAACGAGATACTTAAAGGCTTGGGCATAATACACGAAAACGTAAACTTCCTCGGAAGAGATCACATTATACCGTCGCTCATATTCATGAACTTCCCGTGGCTTGCCGGAACGAGCGGACTTATCGTCTTGTCGGGGCTTATAAATATCCCGACGGAAGTTTTGGAGGCGGCGGATCTCGACGGGTGCGGCGTACTCAGAAGGATATTCGTAGTGGATATGTCGTATCTTATAGGACAGATAAAATACGTCCTCGTTTTCGGAATAATAAATATTTTGCAAGATTACGGCAATCAGCTTCTGTTTGCCGAACGGGTGGGTACTAAGATACACGTTCCGGCGTTTTATATGTATCAGCTCGTCAACACAAATCAAAGTATAGGTAAAGCTGCGGCGATAGGCGTGTTCCTCTTCGCCGTGATAATGGTAATAACGGCGGCGACGTACAGACTGCTCAATGCGAAAGATGAAGAAAATGTTTAACAGAAAAAGTAAAAAAGTTGCGCAAATTGCGCTGAATACGTTTATTATCTTGTTGTTTTCGCTCGGGCTGTATCCTCTTTTGATGGCGGTTTGGTGCGCTTTCAAAACGCCCGAACAATACCGATTATACAAGTGGTTTCCGACCTTTCCGCTCCGTGGTGAAAATATTTCCCTCGCTTTCGATAAGATAGAGGGGTATATGCTCAGGACGGTTTTCGTCGCCGTGGCGGCGACCGTGCTGATGCTTTTCGTAACTACGATGGCGGCGTTTTCTATTTCCAAATTGAAGTTCAAAGGCTCGAAGATATTATTCGCTTTGATTTTGGCGCTCAATATGGTGCCGGGGGTGCTTACGCTCGTGCCGACGGTGATGCTCTATCATTCGCTCGGCTTAAACGACACCCTTCTCGCCCTCATTCTTCCGCCGGCGTTCAGCACGGGAACGACCTTTCTTTTGATTTGCTCGTTCCGTGGCTTGCCGGAATCGACTTTTGAGGCGGCGCAGATAGACGGGGCGAACGACTTTCAGAAATATCTTCTGATAGGTCTGCCGCTCGCCGTTCCGATCATAGCCACGATCGCAATAATGCAGGTTTCGGGGACGTGGGGAGATTTCGCATGGCCGATGCTCATAATGACCCGTGCGAATTACACCATCGCCGCCGGGCTTAAAACGGAATTTTACGATACGACGGTATCGATGCCGGTTTCGTTCGCCGCTTATCTCATGGCGTCGTTGCCGCTCATAATTTTGTTTTTCTTTACCGGCAGACTGTACGACGAGGGCTTGGTGGCTTCGGGCTTGAAATTATAAGGAGAAATTTCGTGAAAAAATTATTGTTGATAATAGGGGTTTTGGTTTGCTCTGCGTTCTTTTTGACAAGCGGCGTTTCCTTAGCGCATTTTTCGGCTCTTGCCGACGACGGCGTTATCGTCGATGACAATTTCCGCAAGATAGGCGGCGGCGATACGTCCGCATATAAGATAAAGGGCTTTTCGGCTTCCGGGGATAAGACGCACGGCGCTATCCCGTCCGACGAATGGGGTTCGCCCGTCGAAATTGCGGACGAATCATACCTTATCTACCGCTTGGGCGGCGGAGATACGGCTATGGAAAAGCTCTATCTCTCGATAGAGGCGCAGTTGTGGAATCAGAACAGCGAGGTTGCAAACGCCGAAAATGCGATAGAGGTTTCCGTCGGTTACGACGGTGAAAACTTCGAGCTTGCGAGGAGATACACTTGCGCCGACGCACCTACGAGAAATCTTAACGACACGCTCGACCTAAGCTCTTACGCCGAGGGAAAACTTGAAGTTTTCGTAAAAATCGAGGCTAAGCAGTCGAAAGTGAATTGCGGAAACGAAAATTGTACAAACGGCAGACATAAATGCGGGCTTACCGTCGCCACACCCGACGGAAAGATAGATATATGGCACTTCGGCATAAAGCTGTACGATATAACATTTTTATCGGCGCTTCCCGTGTTCGACGACGAACAGCCGCTGCCGAACGATTTCAAATCGAAAATACCCGCCGAAGTATATACGTCGGCTTATTATACTTTCCCCGAAATAGTGTTTACGGATAACGTGGACGGGGTCGTAGATTATCATATCACGATGACCGATCCTTACAACATCACCGAGGAACTGCCCGTAAACGCCGACGGCTTTTTCGTCGATTACGAGGGAATATACACCTTTGAAATATCCGCTTCCGATTTAAAGGGCAACACATATACCGATAAATTTTCGATAACGTGCAGTTTGGGCGTGGGCATGCCCGTGATATATTTCGACGATATTCCCGACAAAAACGGCAGACAGGGCGTAAAATATGAGATAGAGCCGCTCGTCTACGATAAAGCGGAAGTCGATGAAATAGATATTTACGCCGAAGATCCTTTCGGTAACAGAGTGGAGATAGTCGGCGGCGGCTTTATACCCGAACATATAGGCGAATACCGTGTAAAATACGAGGCGAAAAACGGGGCGGGCGTAACTAAACTACTCGTCAGAGTTTACGTCAAATACAACGTCGGCGAGGGCGAAAACGTGATGGAAATGCTCAAAAAAGCCGAAAATTGGCAGCAAAACGCCGCCGATACGATAGGCGGGTTATACGTTTCGGGGCAGACTTGTTCCGTTCTGCCTGTTCCGCTCGACGGCGGCGTAAAGGTAACTATGACTCTTCCTCAAACCGTAAACAGTTGGACGGGGCTGTTTTTTACCCGTGCGCCCGGCTTAAACAGATACAATCTCGACGACAAGGACGTCTATAAGACGGACGACGCCGCACCCGGTCTTTATATCCTCGTTTACAAACAGACGGACGCATACTATTGTAATATAGACTACGTAGGAATGAGCAAGACGGCTATGGAAGTTGTAAACCATTACAACTGCGGATCCGATCCCACGTTGACGTTCGCCCTTATAGAGGAGCAAGGCGATTGCGTCGGGCTGTTCATAAACGGCGAGAGAAATCAAAATTACGAACTCAATCACAGCGTAAAGGCGTCGGTTATAGCCGACAACGAAAACTTCGTTTATCTCGGCTTGGGCAACTTTACGAACGGAGGCGCAACTCTTCGCTCGTTCGATATAATCGACAGCGTTGCGCCCGTCATAGCGATGGCGTCTAAGCTTCCTTCGTCGTTCGGCGTGGGCGATATGCTGACGCTGCCCGAAATAACCGCCGACGACGCTCACGACGGCAAAGTCGGCTACGCCATCCGCATGTTCGATCCCGAAGGGAAGATCGTCGATGAAAAGGGCGGCTTAGCGCTCGATAAAGAGGGAATATGGTATTGCATCGTCAAGGCTGAGGATGCGTCCGGCAACGCTTCGACGGTCATTTACGAGATAAACGTCGGAAACGTCGAAAAGAGCAGAACTATTGAGAAAGCTCCGACGAACTCAAACGGCGGCAACGGCGTTATAGCGGCTATAATCATTTCCGCTTCGTGCGCCTTAGTCGGGGCGGCGGCAGTCGTTATCATACTTATTATAAGAAAGAGGAAAAAGCAGAGTAAATGAGCGCTTCAATGGAAATCAAGATAGAAAAGAACGAATCGTGGTACGGCGGTCTTATCGATTTTTCGTCGTCTATGCCGTTTACCGATCGCTCTGATGCGAATATAGACGTAACGTACAATAAGTCGCTCTACAACCAGACCAACCCCATGCTTATAAGTTCTTCGGGCAGATACGTCTATGCGGAAAAATATTTTGCGCTGAGCATTTCGGGCGGAGTTATGAAGATAACTTCGCCGGGCGAAATCGACTTCGGCGAAAAAACTTCTTTCCGTGAAGCTTACGAATATCTTATGAAGAGATATTTTCCGTTTAGCGGTCAGTGCCCCGATAAAAGATTGTTCACGGCGCCGCAATATTGCACATGGATGGCGCTCGGCGAAAAGCAGACGCAAGCCGACGTTATAGGTTTTGCCGAACGCATAGTAAAAGCGGGGCTTTTATCGGGGCTTATCGTCATAGACGATTCCTGGACGGATCACGTCGGGCAGTACTCGTTTTCAACCGCAAGATTTCCCGATCCGAAAAAAATGTGCGACAGATTGAGAGAATTGGGCTTTTTCGTTTCGCTGTGGGTAACGCCTTACGTTTCGCCCGATTCCGAAACCTTCCGTGAGCTTGATAAAGAGGGGCTTTTAATCCGCAAAGGCGGAGAGGTTTTCATAACTCATTGGTGGAAAGGTTATTCCGCTTGCATAGATTTCACAAATCCGTCGGCAAGGGAATGGGTGAGGGCAAAGATAGACTTCCTTAAAGAGCGGTACGGCATAGAGTTCATGAAATTCGACGGCGGCGATCCCCGACTTTACGAGGACGGGCTTCAAGCCTTTTCGCCCGAGGGAAACACTGCCCACGGGCTGAGCGAGGCTTACGGCAGGTTTGCGGCGGAATACCCCGGCTCTGAGATACGCTCCACGTCAAAGTGCGGCGGTCTGCCGATAGTTTCGAGGATAGCCGACAGATACCATTGCTGGGAAGACCTTAAAAACGGCTTTTCCGGCATAGTAAAGAAAGCGATCGTGATGAGCGTTTCGGGATATCCATATTGCTGCCCCGACATGGTGGGCGGCGGTCAGTACGAGGATATAGAAAACGGACTTAAAGAGGACGAAGAACTCAATATCCGCTATATGGAAGCGACGACGTTCATGCCGTGCATACAGTTCAGTAAGCCCATTTGGGAATTTACCGAAAGGACGGGCGAAGTCGTCCGCAAAATGTTGAAGATAAGGGAGAAATATTCGGCTTATATAGAAGAGCTTGCCGAAAATTGCGCCAAAACGGGAGAACCTATAATAGCGCCCGTGGCTTTTTGCGGAGATAGCTTTTTCTCGTTCGAGGACGAATTTCTATTGGGCGATAAGATACTCGCCGCACCCGTGATGCAAAAGGGCGTTACGGAGAGGGAAGTTTATTTGCCGAAAGGGGTGTGGGAATAC
>CACXDQ010000097.1 GCA_902766475.1 uncultured Eubacteriales bacterium | reverse complement strand
TTGAAAAACAAAATTTTCGTTGTGTTTTTCGAGTTTGCCGACTTTATTTTACAACTTTTTCTCCTTTATGTCAAGTATATTGTCTGTATAAATGAAAAACACGGCGCTTGCCGTGTTTTTCATTTATTATTCGCCGTATTTTAAGGTTATTTTTGTCTGTTCCGTTTCTTCTGCGCTTGTAAACTCGCCTATCGTAACGGTTACGCCGACGTCGGTACCGTCGTACCATTTAAGCCCCGTAATTACGCTCTTCGCCGCATAGAGGTCTTTATCCGAAACTTCATAGTCGTCAGTCGTATCTATTTCGTCAGAGCCGTCCGCACAGACGAGCGTTATAAGCTTACGGCTTGCGCCGCCGTTATTATACAGGGTTATGTCTATCTCCGTGTCCACTTCTTCATCGAAATCTTCTTTATCTATCAAAGTTGCGTCGACGTGCCAAATCATAATTCCCGTATGTTAGGGGATACCGCATTGATGTTCTTTTTTTATTTCGTTTACGCCCGTCGGGGTGTAGAGCGCAATCATGTAATACTCTTCAAAATACGTTCCGCCGTCGTTTTTGGAAATTATTATCGTGTCGCCCGTTGATGCGAACGAACGGAGAGTTGCGGTATAATCTTTTTCGTAAACGACCGTGGGCGAGATCCAGCCCAGAATTGCTTTTGAATACGGACAGTGATCGCCCTGAGTGCCGTCCATCATATCGAAATAAGCCAAACCTCCGACAACGCCGCCATCCTCGTAATCGTAATAGTCGTCAAGACCGAGCGCATGCCCCGTTTCGTGAATAAGCGTTTCACAATTTATATCGACGTAAACGTATTGTCTTTTCCCGTTTTCTGTTCGGTAAACCGAAATATAATCATCAAAAAATTCATAGCTAAACCACAGATAGTCGCATACCTCAATATTATCGTGTTTGACGGTTTTACCGTAATAGCTGTAAAAATACGCCCACCAAAGATCGGACGAGCTGTAATATGGGGCGAGATAGACCATATAAACGCAATCTATTTTTCCGTCGTCGTTTTGGTCGTAAACGGAATAATCTATTCTATCGTCGAAGTATTCGAGAGCGTCCAAAAGATAGTTGCAATCGGTTATGCCCGACACGCCTCTTTTAACGTCGTATGCCTTGCCCGTTTCGTACACTTCCGAAATATTGGCGTGAATGTTAAGTTTTCCGTAAGAAACCTCTTTATAATAGCCGCTTAAAGAATACCACCCCGTCTGCTCTTCTGTGCCGTTGAACGCCTTTTCAAGTCTTTCTTTTATCTCGGTTTTCGTACCGTATTTTTCATAATCGGTGTTCGTAAAGCTTATCGGTATAACGAGAACTTCCACGTCGCCCGTCGAGGGAAGGCTCGGCTTTTGCCCGACAAGCCCCCACGCAGTTTTCTCTATATTGTCGTAAGCGACGTTTTCATGGACGGCGCTGTTTTTCTGAACGACTTCACCGCTCTCTTCTTCGCTTTCCGTTTCGCTCTCACTCTCTTCTTCGCTTTCCGTTTCGCTCTCTTCAAGGCTTTCGTCGCCCGTATCGCCGCATGTTATCGGCTCAACCGCTTCCGCAGTATCGCTCGCCGTATTACTTTCGATATCCGCTTTTTGGTCGGAAACAAAGTCGCAACAAGTAAAGACAAAAATCATTAAAACAGTCAATAAGCCCGCATATAGTGCGTTTAACGGCTTTTTCATAATGTACCCTCACACATTTTATAATCTTTTTACGTAATATTATTGTATAAACGAAGGGCTGCCTCAAAGCGGAAACTTCCCCTTTGAGGCAGCCCATAAAAGTTAGCGAAGAAAAATTACGCTCTTCCTCTCGCCTCTTTATCCGAATACTTACCTCTTATGGAAAGACCTATCGTTCCGTCCGCAATGAGTGCGGTAACGTAGCCTGTAAAGCTGAAATCGAAGCCTATGCCCGCCATATTTATCACCGCAAGCACAAGCGACAACACGTCAAGCCCCAAAATTATATAAAAGAGCGTCCACGTTCTGTCTTTTCCGAGATCTTTAACGAACGTAAGAATCAGCAAAACTATCATCTTGAACAAATTGAGTATGCAGATGGTTATCATAAAGAAGTTTACGGTGTAAAAGAAGAGGTCGATAAAGATCGTCAGTGCGCACACGAAAACGTGAAGAAGCATAAACGCTTTATAAAACATCGCCGCATTTTTGCCGTAATTTTTCAATAAATACAGTGCGCCCATTATAAGCATCGCCATAATAACGAGCATGAGCAAGATGTTGGTAAGGTTTTCAAACCTTATCTTATCCGTTGCCGAATTTGCAACGCCGACGATAAAGTTTACCGCTCCGCCGACAGTTCCCAAGATCATCAACGCCATAAGCACGAGATGAACGATCGTCAAATAGCTTAATTTTTTCATTCTTTATCTCCCTATTTATTTTACGCCAAAATAGTTTATGGCGTTATAATAACAAATATCTTTCACCACTTTACCGACTAACTCTATATCCGCAGTCATCTCGCCGCCCTCCATAAGACCGCCGAGGTAGTTACAGAGTATTCTTCTGAAATAGTGATGACGGGGATAGGATAGGAAAGAACGGCTGTCGGTGAGCATGCCGATAAATGCGCCGATATGCCCCGTCGCCGTCAGATCTTCGAGGTGTTTTTCCATTCCCACCTTATTGTCGAGGAACCACCATGCCGGACCGTATTGCATCTTCCCCTTTGCCTCGCCGCTCTGGAAACAGCCGATAAGCGTCATTATCTCGCTGTTCATCTTGGGGTTGAGGTTGAAAACAATAGTCTTGGGAAGTGCGTTTTCGCTATTCAATCTGTCGAAAAGCCTCGACATCGTTTTTATGCTGTTGTCGTCGGCAATGCTGTCGAAGCCCGTATCCAGCCCGAGCTTATAAAGCATCACGGTGTTATTATTGCGCATTGCGCCGACGTGAAGTTCGGTAGCGACGCCGTATTTCGCATAGAGCTTAAAGAGGAAATAAGTGAGATAGCCTTTGAAGATCTCGCTCTCTTTATCGGTAACGCTTTCGCCCTTTCTGCGCTTTGCGAAAACCTTTTCGGCGTCCGCTTTATCGGAAATAGGATATACCGCTTGAAGCGCCACGTCTGCGGCGACTGTACCTACCTTTATAAATTCTTTAAGCCTGTATTCTATTGCGTTTTCAAGCTCCGAAAGCGTCTTTACTTCTCCGAGCTTGTCTACGAACTCGTTATATCTCTCCGCTTCGATATTCATTATCTTATCGGCACGGAAAGCGGGTATTACCTTGAAATTATAGCCCTTTTTTGCGATTTCGGTAAAAGTAGTAAGATCGTCGAAAATCTCGTTGGTCGTAAAGATATGAGTTACGTTAGACTGCTCTATGAGCTTTTGCGGCGTAACGTTATTTTTAACTATATATTCGTTGCACTCGTCCCAGATTTTTTCGGCGTTCTCTTCGTTTATTTCAAGCTCGCAGCCGAAAAACTCTTTAAGCTCGGCTTGCGACCAATGGTAGAGAGGGTTGCCGAACGCAGTGCCGAGCGTTGCGCAATAAGCTTTAAACTTTTCCTTGTTGCTCTTGCTGCCCGTGATGTACTCTTCGTCAACGCCGTAATTTCTCATTAAACGCCACTTATAGTGATCTCCGGCGAGCCAGATCTCGAAAACGTCGTTAAACGGTTTGTTTTCCAAAATCTGCTTTTCGGGCAAATGACAATGGTAGTCGAAAATCGGCATATCTTTCGCATAGTCGAAATAAAGCTTTTCAGCCGTCTTGTTTTTAAGTAAAAAATTATCCTTGATATAACTCATAACGTTACTCCCGTTTTATAAAATGCTATTTCTCTTATATCTTCGGCTTTGCACCTATAATCTCCCTCCAAAGTCGAGATAATCAACTTATAGAGGGACTTTTCATCCATGGCGAAAGCATTGAAATCTATCCACGTCTGTTTGAAAGAAGATATTCTGTCGTTGGTCGCTATCTTCATCGTAGGCACGAAAGTCGAAAAAGGCGTTCCTCTGCCCGTGGTGAAAAGAACTATCTGACAGCCGCTCGCCGCAAGTGCCGTAGCGGCGATGAGGTCGTTTCCCGGGGCGTTCAATACCGACACCCCTCGCTCTTTGACCTGATCACCGTAAGCTAACACGTCAACTATCTTCGTGCTTCCCGCCTTTTCAATACAGCCGAGCGACTTTTCTTCCAAAGTGGTTATTCCGCCCTTTTTGTTGCCGGGGCTGGGGTTTTCGTAGACGGGGAAACCCTGCTTTATATAATAGTCTTTGAAATTTTCTATCATCTTTTTATATTTTTCAAAGACCTCTTTATTTGCGCATTTGTTCATGAGAAGCTGCTCTGCGCCGAACATTTCGGGCACTTCGGTAAGAATTGCGCTTCCGCCGAAAGAAATCACTTTATCGGTTATTCTACCGACCAACGGGTTTGCCGTAAGCCCCGAATAGCCGTCGCTTCCGCCGCATTTAAGACCTATGCAAAGCTCCTTAAAGTCTACTTCTTCCCTCTTATAGCATTTCGCCTTTTCCGCAAAGCTCTCTATTATTTTAAGCCCGTACTCTATCTCGTCCTCTTTGTCCTGACAGTTGAAAAACTCTATATTATCTCTGCCGTAAGGCTTTAAATATTCCCTTATACCGTCCAAAGAATTGTTCTCGCACCCGAGCCCCACGAAAAGCACGAAACTTGCGTTGGGGTTTAAGGCTATCGAGCAGAGAAGTTTTTTGATGTTTTCGTTGTCCTCGCCGAGCTGACTGCAACCGAATTGATGCGTGAGCGCAAAAATGCCGTCGATACTGCCCGAAATAAACTTTTGCGACAGCCTTTCAAGCCTTTTGCAGACGTTGTTCACGCAGCCGACCGTCGGGATAATATATATCTCGTTTCTTATACCCGCTCTGCCGTATTTGCGTTTATAGCCCTTGAAAGTTGCTTTTTTAACGTCCGTTTCGGGGAAAGACGGGGTGTAAACGTATTCCACCTTTTCGTCTAAGTGAGATTTTACGTTGTGCGTATGCACCCACTCGCCCTTTTTTATGTCCTCGGTCGCCCTGCCGATTATCTCTCCGTATTTGTAGATATACTCGCCTTTTTTTATATCTTTAAGCGCAAACTTATGTCCTGCCGGAATTATGTCGTTTCCGTCCAAAGAAACGCCGACGTTGTCCTTTTCGTTTATGATGACTTCTTTCATTATAGTAGCCTGTAATTACCGCTTTTTATAGCCTTTACGTTCTTTCTTACCTCTTCCGCAAAGCCCTCGTATTTAGTGAGATCCTCGCCCCAAACCTTTTCATCTTTCATAAACTCGATCACGCATCCGCCGTTTGCGAAATATTCGAGATACGGCAGGTCGTCTTTAAGCTCAATACGCCTTGTCGGGAGATCGACGGTAAACGTTCCGTCGTCCTGCTTTTTGACGAGCTTATAAGTTGCCATAAGATAAGAAAAGCCTATGGTGAGCTTTTCGGGAATTTTGCCATGTCTTTCATAATAATCTTTAAAGCTCGGCAGATCCCTCGCCCTCCACTTTGAAATTGAATTTAATGAGATGCTCGTTAATTGATGATTTAAATAGGGGTTGAAAAACCTCTCTTTGACGCTCTCCGCAAACTCCGTCGTGGCGGCTATATCGTCGGAAACAAAGGGTATTATTTCTTCCTTTAAAGCGTCGTTTACGAACTTATAGAGGCACTTATCCCTCATACAATCGTAAACGGTAACCATTCCGTACCAAAGCCCTACCGGCACTAAATTGGTGTGGCTGCCGTTTAAAACCCTCACCTTTCTCTTCTTGTAATACTTTATGTCGTTTGTAAGCACAACGTCTATGCCGTGGCGCCCTTCTCTTATATATTTTGAAATATCTCCCTTGTTCTCTACCGCCCAAAGCCCAAACGGCTCGCCTATCGAAACGAGTTCGTCTTTTTCGCCTATGAGATTTTCGAGGTGAGCTTTCGTGTCATCGTCTTTCGGGTACCCCGAAACTATTCTGTCGACGAGCGTGTTGCAGAAATAATTTTTCTCCTCAACCCATTTTTTAAACTCTTCGGGAAGATTCCAGAGGTCTATATATTTCATCACACAGCGGTAAAGCTCGTCGGCGTTGTTGTCGATAAGCTCCACGGGCATAAGATACAGCCCGTCAAGACCGGCGTTGTACCTTTCAAACAAAAATTTTGTGAGTTTAGCGGGATATGTTATTCCGTCAAAGCCGACGAAAAGGTCGTTTTCGTCAAAGCAGATACCCGCCTCGGTCGTGTTGGAAACTACTATTTTAAGCTCGTTATCACGGGCGAGAGAAATATACCTTTCAAAGTCGATAAACGGGTCTATAACTTCATTAACGCAATTTATTTTATATACGTCCTCGACTTCGCCGCCGTTTTTCATACCCCTTAAAACTATGTGGTAATTATTATTTTGTTTTCTGAATTTTTCAAGGTTGCCCCTGTTTATGGGCTTTATTATATAAACGCCGTAATCGCCGCCCTCGCCGTTTAACGTTTCAAAGTAGTGATCGGCAAACGTCCTTAAAAAGTTGCCCTCGCCGTATTGTAATACCTTTATCATTTCAATTCTCCCATTTGTCGATAAATTTACATATAAATTATAGCGAATTACAAAACTAATTGCAACAATTTAAAGTAAGAAAATAAACGTAACAGTATTTATTTTGTAATATTAACTTTGATCGTGTGCCGTATTGTCTGTATCGGAAAAGCTTTATATAGTTGTTTTCTTCGTCCGTTTCGACCTCGCCGAGCGTGCCGTGGAAAGTGATTTTTCTACCCGGCAATGACGAGGGCGTCGGAACGCTTCTCATTCAAAAATTCATCGGCAAACAAAAAGCAGTTTTCCTCTAAAAGCCCCCGATCGTTTACGGCGTAAACTTCGCCGTCCGATTTCCATTCGACGTTTATTTGCCCGTTTATCGACTTATAGCCAAGCTTTTATAAAAAATAACGCAAAAAGACCGAAG
>CACXDQ010000096.1 GCA_902766475.1 uncultured Eubacteriales bacterium | reverse complement strand
GTTGATAACATCTATAGTTACGAGCAGTAAATTAGCGTGGGGATTTTCTTCGGTAGCAAGCGTATTGATATTTAATTTTCTATTTACAAAGCCAAGATTTTCATTAATGGCTTACGGTGACGGATATCCTATTACGTTTGCGATTATGTTTGTCGCTTCTTTAATTACGGGTAGTTTGGCGTCTAAAATGCATAACCAAACGAAACAATCTTCACAAGCGGCATATCGAACGAAAATTCTTTTTGACGCTAATCGGTTATTACAACGTGCAAGCGACGACGAAGAAGTTCTGAAAATAACGGCGGAGCAATTAAAAAAGTTATTAAATAGAGAAATTGTTATTTTTAAGCAAAATAAAGATGCTTTGCAAACTCTCGTTTATGCGTTAGATGATTCATTTCAGATGGGAGAAAAGGAACTTAATATAGCTACGAGCATACTTATAAACCATTCTTATGATTATAAAGATGCTCAACTAAGATGTGATTACTATCCCCTTAAAACGCAATTACGAACATATGGTATTGTTGCCGTATATAAGAATGAAAAAGAAATTGATTCTTTTGAAAATAGTATTATATTATCACTTGTGGGCGAATGTGCGTTAGCTCTTGAAAATCTTTTTAACGCAAAAGAAAAAGAACTTGCCGCAGTGCTTGCCGAAAATGAACAATTGCGTGCAAATCTACTTCGTGCAATTTCACACGACTTGCGTACTCCGTTGACTGCTATTTCGGGAAATGCGAGCAATCTTATTTCAAACGCATCTTCCTTTGACGAACAGACTAAATTATCAATTTATAACGACATTTACAACGATTCGATGTGGCTTATAAATCTTGTTGAAAACTTGTTGTCCATAACTCGCCTTGAAGAAGGCAGAATGAATCTAAACTTCACGGCTGAACTTATTGACGAGGTTGTGGCTGAAGCCGTTAAACACGTTCATATGCGTCAAAGTGGACAAAAAATAACCGTAGTCCATAAAGATGAATTTTTGCTTGCAAAAATGGATACACGCTTAATTATTCAAGTTATTATCAATATCCTTGATAACGCTATAAAATATACGCCGAAAGATTCAATGATAACTATAACCACTGAAAAACAAAAAGATAAAGCAATAATTAGTATTGCCGACAACGGTGCAGGTATTCCAGATGAATTAAAAGAGCGTGTTTTTGATATGTTTTATACAGGGGCAAACAAGATGGCAGATAGTCGTAGGAGCATCGGATTAGGTCTTGCTCTTTGTAAATCTATAATTAGCGTGCACGGCGGAGAAATTTTTGTAAAAGACAACGTGCCGAGTGGCGCTATATTTACCTTTACTTTACCTATTGGGGAGATAAAAATAAATGAATAATCCATTGATATTGATAGTTGAAGATGACGCGCCTATCCGTAATTTAATTACGACTACGTTAAATGCGCACGAATACAAATACTTAACCGCTCAAAACGGAGAAAACGCAATAATGCAAGCATCTTCACACAATCCCGATATTGTTTTGCTTGATTTAGGTCTTCCTGATATTGACGGGATAGAGGTAATAAAAAAGATACGAACTTGGTCGGAAATGCCAATTATCGTTATCAGTGCCAGAAGTGAAGATAATGATAAAATAGAAGCGTTGGATGCAGGCGCTGACGATTATTTAACCAAACCGTTTTCTGTGGAAGAATTGCTTGCGAGAATTCGTGTTACCACACGAAGATTGTCTGTCTTGCATTCAGCAATGCAATCGGACTCACTATTTATAAACGGTAATCTTAAAATTGATTATGCCGCAGGTTGCGCGTATATCAACGGCAACGAATTGCATTTAACGCCTATTGAATATAAATTGCTGTGTTTGCTTTCTCAAAACGTAGGGAAAGTTCTCACCTATACCTTTATAACTCAAAAGATTTGGGGCGCGGCTTGGGAAAACAACGTTGCGTCCTTGCGTGTATTTATGGCAACGCTTCGAAAGAAGATTGAAATAGAACCAGATTCTCCACAGTATATTCAAACGCATATCGGCGTGGGATATAGAATGATGAGAATAGAATAATATTACAGTTATAAAAGTAAAAAATACACAAACTCAAGAGATTAAAGTAGATGTTTCGTCGAAAAATTAAGCAAAATAAAATTACCGACAAGAAATGCTAAAATTATAGCAAAAAATAGTCAGATGTCCAAGAACGTGGACATTTGCCTATTGGCTTTTATAGATTCCTATAGATTGTAAAATAAAGTGTGTAAGTTAAGAAAAAAGGACTTACACACTTTTCTTGACATTCCCAAATAGCACGAGAAAAGGCGTGGCATCACGCCACGCCTGACTCTTAAAAAGGACAGTCTTCCCGAAAAAATCCCTTGTAGGGACTCGGTAAACGTCTGCTTTTATTTTTCGTATTTACGATAGTGCATTTTGCGACTTATCTTACGTTCACTTTTTTAAAGATATCGCCCCTTTCAAATTGGCTTGTGATAGGCTTTTACACGACGTTTTATATCTTCAACAACGTCGAGGCGCTATTGCTGTTTCTGTATATGGTAAGCTACGTCGAGCTGTCGGACAAAACGCAAAAAATTTTGGTGATATCCAACTTTATCGTTTTCTTTATCTTCGTCGCCCTCGATATTTTAAACGTGTTTACGGGCATATTCTTCGGGGCGGAAAACGGGCGGTATTTCCGTCAAAATACGATGATTTTGTCGCAAGGCTATCAGTTTATGACCTTTGCGGTAACCGTTTTCGTTACCGTAACGCACAAAAACTGAACGTCAGGGAGAAAACCGCATTTGCGCTGTATTGTATTCTTCCCCTTGTCGCAATTATTTTCCAGAATGTTTTCAAGGGCTATGCGATAGCCTACGCGTCTATCGTGGTGGCGGCGGAAATACTCTTCTTCTTTATCAGCGTTCAGAAAAATATAGAGCTTGCCGAACAGCAAGAGAGAAACAAGGAAACGAGGATTAGGCTTATGATCTCGCAGATACAGCCGCACTTTATGTACAATTCTCTGTCGGCTATATCCACGCTTATTACGATCGATCCGCCGAGGGCGCAAGCCTCTCTCGACGATTTTACCGAATATTTAAGGCACAATCTATCCTCGCTTACCGAAGAGGGGCTTATACCTTTCGAGAAGGAACTCAAACACATAAAGACGTATATTTCGATAGAAAAAATGCGTTCAAACGAGCGTGTGAACGTGATATATAACGTTTCTGCGACGGACTTTTTCGTGCCGCCCCTCTCCATTCAGCCGATAGTGGAAAACGCCGTCAAACACGGCATTTTGCAAAAGATCGAAGGCGGAACGGTAAGTATAGACGCATACGAAACGGCTCGGGCGTTCGTCGTGGAGATAAAGGACGACGGCGTGGGCTTCGATTTTAGCGCCGTAAACTTCGGCGACAACGAACATTTCGGGCTTAATAATATCAGATTCCGCATAGCCAAGATGTGCGGCGGAAAACTCGACGTAAAGAGCGAAAAGGGAAAGGGTACCGTCGTTACGGTAACCTTTATGAAATGAGGAGGACGGTATGGTCGTTTTACTTGCGGACGATGAAAAATTGCAGCTTATAAGGCTTGAAACGGCGGTGAAAAAGGTGTTGCCTTCCGCTGAAATATTGAGCTATGAAAACCCCGTAAAGGCGTTTGAAGAGAACAAAAACGTCAAGATCGACATAGCTTTTCTCGATATAGAAATGCCGGTTTTAAACGGCTTGCAGCTCGCCAAAAAGTTAAAGTCGATAAACCCGCTTTTAAACGTCGTGTTTGTTACGGCATACTCAAATTATGCGGTAAACGCCTATGAAATGCACGCCTCGGGCTACCTTTTAAAGCCCGTTACCGAGGAGAGATTAAGGATAGAGATCGACGCTTTGCGCTATCCCGTAGACCTGAAACTTTCTAAGAAGTTATATGCAAAATGCTTTGGAAATTTCGAGGTTTTTTGCGACGGTCTGCCCCTTAAATTCAAGCGGAGCAAGACGAAAGAACTGCTCGCATATCTCATCGACAGGGAGGGCTCGGCGATAAACGTAAACGAGCTTAACGCCGTACTATGGGAAGATGAGGACCACAAGTCGTATTTAAGGGTGCTTATAGCCGACCTCAAAGACACGCTTAAAAGCGTCGGCGCAGAGGACGTGTTCGTCAAGCGTTTCAACGAATATTGCGTAGATGTTTCCAAAGTAGATTGCGACGCATACGAATACAAGCGCAACAACCCCGCCGCAATAAGAATGTATCGGGGCGAAAACATGATACAGTATCCGTGGGCGATTTTTGAAGAATAAAATTAAAAAAAGTTCAAAATATACACGTTTCCGAAAAAGGGAGCGTGTTTTTTTATATATAATATAGATTTGTAGCACTTTTGTAGCACCCGGTGTGATATTATTGTGTTGAGAGATTATAATCCGACATTTTTCCCGACGGTAAAGTCGGGGCGTCAGCGAAAGGAAAGCGCCTATGAAAATAAGAGGTTTAAAGATAATAATATATTTGCTTGCGTTGCTGTCCGCCGCTCTCTTTTGCGGTTGCAGTAACTTTGTCGTGATAAACGGCATACGCATGAAGGATACCGAGGCCATAGAAATAGCCATCGGGGACTTTTCGTATGAGGGGAAAAAGATCGTTGTGGAATACGCCGGGGGCGAAACCCGTGAGGCGGATCTTACCGAGGACATGATACCCGAGGCCGAAAAACTCAAATTTTACAAGGTGGGCGAACACGACGTAAAGGTCGTTTACAACGAGAGATACACCACGTCTTTTAAGTTGAGCGTGCATAGGCACGAGTTTGACGACGTGTTTCAGCTCGTGGGCTATACCGTCACTTACGACGGCGAGCCGCACAGAGTGAGGCTTAACAGAGAACTTCCCGAGGGCGCTTCGATAGAGTATGAATACGGCAATTCCTTCACGAACGTCGGAGAATACGAGATAGCCGGCGTAATAAGCAAGGAAGGTTACGTTTCAAAGAGATTGACGACGACGCTCGTCATAGAGAAAGCCGATTTTGACGAGTCGAAGATAACGATGGAAGATAAGAAGTTCACTTACGACGGCGAAGCCAAGACGACGGAGGTTACGGGCGTGCCCGAAGGGGTGGAGGTGTCTTACGATTTATATAGCGGCGACATCAAGGTCAGCAGAGCTATAAACGTAGGAGAATACAGGATAGTGGCGCATTTCGACGCCGCCGACAGCAACTACAACAAGATCCCCGACCGTTCGGCATCCATAATCATCGAAAAGGCGGATTATGATATGTCGGGCGTGATTTTGGAAGATTACAGCAAGAATTACGACGGGGCCGAATACGTTCCGAGCCTCGCTCCCAATTCCGTTTTGCCGCAGGGCGTAACGGCAAGCGTAGCCGTTTATAAGGACGGCGAGAGGGTGCTTTCAAACGCAAGGGCGGGCGAATACGATATAGTCGCCTCGTTTACGGGAAATACGGTAAACTACAACCCCATACCGAATATGACGGCGAAACTTACGGTGCTAAGCCGCACGATAAAGATCTCAGACCTCGTATCTATCGACGATATGACGGTAAATTACGACGGACAAGTTCATTCTCTCTCGCTAAAAGGCGAGCTTCCGCAAGGCGTGAGCGTTACGTTTGAAAACAACGATCAGATATATGCGGGGGAATACGACGTCGTCGCACGATTTGCCGCAACGAGCGCAAACGAGAAGGTAGACGTCGAAGAGATGCACGCATATCTTATCATAAATCAGGTGAGAGGGTCGGTGCAGATAGACGGGCACGAAATATCCGGCGACGATATGTATTACGACAAGAAAACGCACACGTTGACCATTATGGGCTTTGACGATGAAGTTTACGGAATACATTCTTTCAAATTCTATTCTACCGAGGACGGCTCGGTCACAGAGTGGGGCAGCGACGATTTCGAGCTTGACACGGGCAAATCATATAACTATACGATATCTTTCTATTATCTTGACGAGGCGGCGGACAAGAGCGTTCGTATTTCCGACGCAACGGGCGTGTACACTCATCACGAGGTGGAACTCAATGATAAGACGGTTACTTATGACGGCGGCGAACATACCGTCGAGGCGCAATACGTTCCGAGAAGCGTAAACGTAACTTACGATTATTATTTAGGCGGCACGAAGATCGAAAAAGCCGTAATCGTCGGCAAATACACTGTCATCGCTCAATTCGAATATGACGGCGAGCCATTTTTATCCGATAAAATCGCTACCCTTACGATAGAAAAGGGCGAAATAGATATGTCGTCCGTGTTGTTTGAGGACACAACTTTCGTGTACGACGGAGATTATCATATCGTTCAAGTCGAAAATCTGCCGGAAGGCGTTTTCGTTGCTTACGAAACGTATGTGGGCGACACAAAAGTCGGCTTTCCCAAAGAGGTCGGAGAATACCGCTTTGTCGCACGTTTTGTTGCGGACTATGTAAACTATAAGCGGATACCGAACAGAGAGATAACCATAACTATCGAAAAGAGGCTTGTCGAGATAAATGATCTCGTTAAGTTCGAGGGCATTACGGTAGATTACGACGGCGAGGAACACTCTATCTATATCGAAGGCAACTTGCCGCCGAACGTAAACGTATCTTACGACAACAATAACGTTTCCGAGCGTGGCGAACACGAGGTAACGGCGAATTTCACCCTTGTCGATCCCGAAAACGAACGCCTCGATATAACCGAGCTTAAAGCAAAGATAATAATAAGAGGGGTTTTCAATGGTGAAAATATCAAATTCGAGGACAAGACGGTAGACTTTGAGTTCGATAAAAAGCAATATCTCGAAATAGAAGGCGAGCTCGACGATTTCGTAAACGTGGAATACGACAACAACGGTCAGATGTATGCGGGCGTTTACGAGGTTACGGCACGCTTTGTACCCGTTGACGACGGCGTTATAATGAATCTTACCGAGCTTAAAGCGACGCTCACGATAAATAAGATCGAAGCGGATATAATTATAGGAACTAAAGTTATTACATCCGCAGCCCTGAAATATAACCCCATCGAAAACTCTATCACCGTCATGCTCTTAGATACCAATCTGTACGTTTACGATGCTATACATTTTTCATACGTCGAGAACGGCTATACCAATGATCTCTGGTTCAGACCGAAGTGTAACAGCTCCGCTAAAATAAACGAATTATCCAGTAAATATTCCGGTCTTATCTATACTTACGAGATAATGTTCCATTATCGTGACGAAAATCTGCGAAACAGCGTAACGCTAAAAGTTGCGACGGGCAAGTGCAGATATTTCAGTTTGATCGGAATTTTTTTTGATGAGAGCGAAGAAGAATAAGCAGAGGAGAAGAAGATGAAGAAAGGTCTTGCGTTTTTAATAGCCTTTTTCGGGGCATTTTTGGTTGCCAACGCAATAGCTGTGCCCATTTTGCTTCAAACGGGGCTTTTATTTGACAGTGCGGGGAAAATAATATACGAAAACTACCTCAAATGGGTGTTGTTCCTATTCGTCACGTTGTTTTTGTTCGCCTCGGTAGTAAGTTCGCACAGAATAGCTTCGGGAAGATTTCGCGAAGTGCTGTTCGTGGTCGCTTCGCTCCTCTTGATTTCGGAGCTTATCGGCTATCTTATATACACCGTTATGGAGTGTAAGTTTGACTTCAAGGTGGTAGACTGGTACGGCTCGTTCTTGTCGCTCATGACGTCGTACACTTACTATGCGATTTTCGGCGGAACGTTTGCGTTGTTGCTTTTGGTATATTGCACGGTTATAAACCGCAACTTTTTGGCGGTGTTTTCCAATTCGGGCATATCGGGCAACGGCAGGCTTAAACAGGTGAACGACAGCAACCTCGAAAATTCACGCTGGATGAACGAGAGGGAAAAGAGAGAAAATTTCAAAATATATAAATATACGAAAATAGGCGAAGTTACCAAAGACGGTATCCCCGTAATGGCGGAACTCGATAGAAAGGGCAAGGAGATGAAAGTCGCATTTAACTCTCCGTGCCATGCGATAGTCATAGGCTCTACGGGCAGCGGTAAAACTACCACGTTCGTATCGCCGATGATACAGATACTTGCGGCGACGAAGGCGGGCAGCTCGATGGTCATAACCGACCCGAAAGGCGAACTGTTCGATATCCATTCTCAATTTTTAAAGGACAGGGGCTACGACGTAAAGGTGGTAGACTTAAGAGATACTTATTCCTCTTACCGCTGGAACCCTCTCGACTCGGTGTGGGACGCATACGAAGATTACCGTAACGCCCACCAAAAAGCCTATAAGCGCACGGACGACGTTACCGCTTCGGGGCTTGAAATCGTTTCCCCCAAGGAAAGCTTTAAAGAAGGCAAGGAATGGTTTGAATTCGAAGGCAAGGCTTACGCCGAATACGACAAGCTCCTTTCCGCCGTAAAGATATACAGAAAGAAGATATACGACGAAGTTTACGAAGACCTCAACGACCTCGTTTCCGTGCTTATCCCCATCGAAAACGACAAAGATCCCCTTTGGGAAAAGGGTGCGAGGTCGATAACGCTCGCGACGCTTCTCGCCATGCTCGAAGATTCCGAGAACGAGGCGAACGGAATGACGAAGGAAAAATTCAATTTCTTCAACCTTACGAAGATATTGCAGAATTCCAATAAAGATTACGAGCAGCTCCGCACCTACTTTATGGGAAGAAGCCCCATTTCAAAGGCATATTCTCTCTCCAAACAGGTGTGCGACGCCGCACCGACGACGAGGGCGAGCTATATGTCGATTGTTTACGACAAGCTCACGCTCTTTAACGACGCCGGTATCTGCGCATTAACGAGCAGTTCCGACTTCACGGCGGAATCGCTTTCCGATCACCCGACGGCGCTGTTTTTGAAGATCCCCGACGAAAAGGATACCCGTCATAAGCTCGCCGCCGTATTTATCCTCAATATATACAAGACGCTCATAAAAATCGCTTCGGCGAGGGAAGAGCTTAGTTTGCCGAGAAACGTGTATTTCATTATGGATGAGTTCGGCAATATGCCGAAGATAGAGAAGTTCGACAAGTTCATCACCGTCGGCAGAAGCCGTAAGATCTGGTTTATAATGATAGTTCAGTCTTATGCGCAGCTCAACAACGTCTACGGCGAAACGGTTGCGGACATCGTAAAGGGCAACTGCGGTATAAAGATGTTCATCGGCTCTAACGATATGGGCACTTGTAAAGAGTACAGCGAGCTTTGCGGCAACATCACCGTCGCAACTACTTCCACTTCGGGCACAGCAAACAGCGATACCAACTATTCGACATCGGTGCAGGTCCGTCCCCTCATCTATCCGAGCGAGTTGCAGAGATTGAATCACAAGGGCGATATCGGGCACAGCATAATAGTTACGTTCGGAAACTACCCCTTGAAAACTTATTTCACACCGTCGTTTAAAGTTCCTTTCTATAAAAAGGGAAAGATGGACAGGTCGGATATAGAGGAGAGATATTTCAACGAAAACGATATTTTCTATGACGTGAGGGTGAGAAATTCTTCCATCGGCTCAGTAGAGGCGACGGAAGCGGGTAAAAAAGTCGGCACAAACGAGGAGAAGGCGTCAGACGATGAGAATATAACGCAGAGCGATATTCTTGCGGAATACGAAAAGCAAAAACAGAAAGACCCGACGCTCACCTTCCAAGGCTTTTGTCAGAAGGTGGCGACCGGCGACATCGTGGTGGAAAAAGAGGTGAAAAACAATGACAAATAAAAAACTTTTAAATAAAGTTATCGCAGCGGTTTTTTCACTTGCGTTATTTGCGACGCTGCTTGTCTGTCCCGTTTCGTCGGCGGGCGAGAGAAAGGCGTTTGCGGAAGAAAACAAAGTCTATTTTTCGGCTGAACGATTCGACGCCAACTCCGCCGGGCTTATCTACGCCGACATCATCGCAGAGGGTACTGCCGGGCAGAAGGTAACCGTGAGCTATCACACCGAAAGCGCAACGGCTATCGACGGAATAGATTATAACGGCGTAAACAACGTCGCCGAAATCACGATAGGCGAAAGCGGCATGGGCAAATATACCATAGCTATTGCCGCAAAGGGCGGCTATGAGGACCGTCAGATAATAAACATAAAAGCCAACTCGGAAGTTTACGGAAGATATTACAGCCTCGTTATCGACAAGGCGAAAAACGCCAATATAACGATGGCGATTTGCAAGTGCTATCTCCCTTACGACAATATTGTCGACGGAACTGTCGGCGTGAAGCAGAGCACCGGTGAGACGGGATATATCAACGACTATATGAAGATGCAATATATCTACAACGGCGGCGACGGAGGCATCGACGGAAAAGATACCTGGAAATCGTGGAAAAACGGCGTTTCGTTCAACAACGACACCACGAGAAAATGGCTCAACACCTACATAAACACAGGTCTTGCTTCCGCATATTCGTCCTATCTTATCAAACAGATAGGCGTGTCTAAGTTTATTTCGTCAACGGATATTTACGTCTTAGCCGGCAACGACCGTTTCAGAAAAGAGTACAGCAAGGTACAACACAATGTCCCCGGTTGCTACCTCTATCTCGGTGTTGAGCCGCAGTGGAGTTTCTGGTCCGGCGCCGAGGCGGAAAAGTTAAACGGCAGGGCGATGTACCTCATCGCAAACGGCAAAAACCCCTATAAGGAGGACGACGACTATGTCGACGTAAACAGCGCCGACGTTTCGCCGGACAACAGGCACGTCTACTGGATACAGGACCGTGACGCATGGTATGCAAATAAAAACGCCTTGACCGATTCCGTTTTCTATAAGACCGAGCCTTATAACGGCACGCTCGATATGGCGATGATCGTCTGGAACAAGAACAAAGAAGTCGATATAATGGCAAAAAACATATGGTTTTTGATGACGCTTATCGACGAAACTTGTCCGACGGTAGTAGGGCAGTACGTCGACGACAGCAGAATAGCCGTCGACGGAAAACTCAGATTTTGCATACGTTTCAGCGAGCCGGTCGTGGCTTCGAAAAAAAAGAGCATAGAGGTAAAATTCAATAGCAGCGCAACTCCGTATTATGCCGATTACGTCGAAGGAAACTATACGGATACGCTCGTTTACGAGTTAGAGCCGCCGAAGATAAATATATATTCGGCAAACTATCAGTTGCCTACCGACGATATAGGCGATTTGGCGTACAATCTCGACGCATATAAGATTATTCGCAACAACAAGGTGCAAAACACCGACAAGACGAGAACGCTTACGATGATAAACGGCAGCATCAACAACGTAAATCCTCGCCTTGCTATCGATAAAGAGTCTAATACGACTTATAAAAACAATCACAGCCTTATGCTTTCCATCAACGACAACGGCAACGTGGATATCACGAGGGGCACGGTCTATTACGAGTGGAGCAAAGAGGAGACCAGAAACAATAAATACGACACGTTATCCTATAAGTATTCACGTTCGCTATACGACGAGGATATGGGGTCGGTAAACGTAACTCTCGTCAAAAACGAGGACGAGGGCATAGATAGCGGAAAGTATTATCTACACGCCTTGGCGGTCGGAAGATACGGGCTTACCGATACCGCTACATACGGGCCGTATTTTCTCGACGGCGATCCGCCCGTCGTAACGCAAGAGCCTCTGCCTCAGAACGAGCTTAAGACGAAAACTTATAAGTTTACGAACTCCAAGGTCGGCGGAGCGGAGATCGTCAACGTCAGTTTGAACGCCAAAGTCAAGGGCGAAAACGACGCCGTCGTGCATAGGCTGCCGCTGATGACGGACGGCGTACCGATAAAGGGCTTCAAGTTCGACGGGGAAACTTCGTCGTACACATATTTTTCAAATATAAACGACGTCGATACGGACGGCGACGGGCTGCCGGACGACGATCTTGACGAATTTATTCTCTCACTCATGAAAGACAATCCGAGAATGACCGTTTCAGTCTGTTTCGAGGTCGAAGATTCCGCAGGAAACCAAGCCGAAACGAACAGGGTAACCGTCGTTTACGACAAGAGGGATACGTTCAAGGTAACGAGTAGTTTTCCGTCGGATAAAGGTTATGCGCAGATAACGGATATCCAGACGATATATCCCGCTTACGACATAAGCTCCGTGGTAAGGGGTGACGGCGTGGGTATAGCCGTTTCCATAAGCAGTATCGACAGAACGCAGATAGTCGACGGAACGCATTTCAGAGTATTTCTCGGAGAAAAGGAATATGCGGCGAGCGAGCAAGATCCCTACACCGTAATAATAGGCGATCTCACTTCGGGCTTCTATCAGTTGGTGCCGAACATTTACGGCTTTGTGGAAGATGCGGAAGTGGACCTCGTCGCAAACCCCGTTCAGTTCTATCTTACCGACGGAAAGAAAGACGTTACCGTAAACAAGGTGAGATCGGAGGGCAACCTCGTCTTATCCGGCAGTGTTTTCCGCATCGACGAGGCGAGATACTATTACCTCGACGGCGAAGAAAAGGTAATGGGGCATCTCTACGGCGCAACCTATAACGAAGATCAGATGAAATATGAAGGCGGCTCTTCCTATCCGGCGTTTTCAAACGTCAACGAGGCTAAAAAGTACGTCAGATATATGGAATATCTCGACCTTAGAAAACGGTATTTTCACCAAAACCACAAAGAAAAGATTGCTCAATTTAGAAGCCACGCAAACCGAACTCGAAAACAAGATTTCGGTTGAACAGTCAAGGCTTGTTAAACCGCTTGAAATATGCGAAGTAAAGAAGTTTTTAACTTATTTCGCGTATATGAAATATGAAAAAGGCGAAGAAAAAAACGAGTTCTTTAACTCGTTCATAAACCGCGTGATATTATACGATGATAAGGTTATAATCCTTTACAATTCAAACGACAGAGAAGTCAAAAGACTTACTAAAAAGCAGTTTAAGGAAGTTGAAAGCGAAGAAAACCTTGAAGAAATAAAAGAAAACTCGTCTGAACCTTGTGAGTTCAAACGAGTTGCTCTTGGCGGGCTGTAAACCACGTCCTTTGACATAATCGGCAAAGCACTACTTTTCACTTAGAAAAATAACACTTTTTGCGTAAAAAGTCAATAAAAACAGGTCATTTCCCATACTTATTTATTAAACTTTTGAGTTATATCAAAACAAAATTTTGCTACCCATAAAGCAATTTTAAAGCCGTCTAAGAAACATGCCACTTATGAGCCATCGGCAACGCAAGTATCGATGCTTTACGCTCAAAATTATTTTTCAACTTTTTCTGACTATTTCTTAGTATGTTGATTATGCTTTTATACTCTTTACTTTCTTCTACTGCACGGTGTGTCAGAAAAACTGTATGCAGTTCTCTGAATATAGTCATTAAACTAATATCTATACCCTTAAATATATTATTTGTATCGCTAAATGCACCGGAATTAGCAAACCACATATATCCGTTTGCATGAGATATCATTTGACTTTCCATATAATCTAAAAGCATAGCC
>CACXDQ010000095.1 GCA_902766475.1 uncultured Eubacteriales bacterium | reverse complement strand
GATATTTCTGCGCAACTTTGGGTCTGCCGTCATCAAATCTCTCGCCCTTCCATAACGGCGTTAAAGCGATTATATCCTCTCTCGAATTTAATTTCAACATTATCTTCTCTCCTTTTCTATCGCCTCGGTAAGCCCCTTTAAATAACCTATCGCAAACAGCCTTCCGAGTGCGTCGTAACCTATAACGGACGAATTTTCGCCCAAGAGCGTCGGAACGTGATCCACCCTTATGGGCACGTCGATTTTCTTTTCGTAATAATACCTTAAAAGCCTCGCCATATCGAGATCGCCGTCGTCGTGGAACGTTTCCCTGAAATTTTCTTTTCTTCCCGTAACGTTTCTGAAATGCACGAAAAATATCTTTTCGTTCAATTCGTCTATCGCCTTATAGACGTCCTCGCCCATGGTGTAAAAGTTCGCCTGGCAAAAGGTAACGCCGAGGTTTTTGCTCGGATAAACGTCATATATCGCCCTTTTTATGTTTTTGAGCGAAATCATTATCCTCTCCACGTCGCCCAATTTTTCCACCGGCGGATCGTCCGGGTGAAGCGCCAATTTAACGTCGTACTTCTCGGCGTAAGGAATTACCGCCTTCAAAAAATATTCGTAATTTTCCCAAAGCTTTGCCGCCGTTATCTTCGGCGTCTTTTCGTTAAAATCGTCTATACTAAAGCCCGTTACCTTCGCTCCGCCCCTGTCCTCTATATCGGAAGAAGTCCTCAGCCAGCCAATATGCGCCATAAAGTTGAAACACAGCGTGTTTATGCCGAGATCTCTCATTATGGGAAAGGTCTTTATAAGCTTATCAAGACACTCGTCACGGCGGCTGTCGCCCGCCTTGATATGATCGTGCAAGCTGTTCGGGAGCGGCTCTATCACGATGGGCGTAAACCCGAAATCGGTAAACTTTTTATACAGGCTTTTAAAAGCTTTTTCGTCCGTAAAATCGAACTTCCCGTCGTCGGGCAAGCGAATTACGCCGTATTTTACTCCGCACTCTCTCGCTATGTCCCACGAAGCGTCCTTTTCACTTCTAAGATAATCTGTCAATATCATTTTTACACACCGCCGAGAGTCAAAAAGCCGCCGTCGACGGGCACGGTTACGCCCGTTACGAACGCAGCGCCGTCGCTCAAAAGCCATTTTACGCAGCCGAGAAGGTCGGAAGCTTCCCCGAATCTCTTCATCGGCGTGTGCGAAATAACCTTTTTACCCCTCTCCGTCAAACCGTCCTCGACCGTTCCGAGATATGTCTTGCTCCTCTCGTTTACCATAAACCCGGGCGCAACGGCGTTTACCCTTATGTTCGCCGGCGCAAAGTAAGCCCCGAACGACTGAGTTAAGTTTACTATCGCCGCCTTGCTCATCGCATAGGCGAAACACCTCGTAAGGGGGCAATATGAATTCATCGAAGCGAAGTTTACAACGCTCCCTCCGCCCCTTTCGACCATCTGTTTGGCAAATTCCATAGTGGGCAATACCGTGCCCATGATATTTATGTCGAGTACGCTTTTAAATGCGTCGGTATCTATGTCGAAAAGTCCTCTCTGCCCGTCGGGAAGATCGCCTTTTATTTCCCTTTCGTCAAATTCCGTTATCGTCGGCATTGCCTTTACGTTGTTGCCGCCTGCGCCGTTTATGAGAAAATCGCAGCCGCCGAAAACTCTCTTTACCTCTTCGGCAAGCCCCTTTACGCCCTCTTTATCGGTAACGTCGCAAGGATATACGAGAACATTTCCGCCCTCTCTTTTTATCTCGTCCGCAACTCTGTCGAGTTTCTCTTTTGTCCTCCCGACCAAAACCACGTTTGCGCCGCACTTATAAAGCTCTTTTGAAATTTCCGAGCAGAGCGTTCCGCCCGCACCGGTTATTACCGCCGTCTTTTTGTTAAACATTCTTTTACGCTCCCGTAACACATTTTATTTGCAAGGTCAAAAAGCCCGCTCTTATCGCAAAAAATCTCGCCTTGTTCCCATTTTTGCCCGAGCCACTGACACAATATTCGTCTGAAATAATCGTGGCGGACGAATGACAGAAAACTTCTCGAATCTGTCGTCATACCTATAAAATTATATAGAGCGCCGTAGTTCGACACGCTTTTAAAAACTTCCTCAATGCCGTCCTTATGGTCGCACCACCACCAAGCCGGCCCCTGGGTTACAAGCCCCCTTTCGCCGTCCTTAACGTAAGAGCCGGAAAGCGTCGACATAACGGCGTTATCCGACGGGTTTAACGTAAAAAGTACAGTTTTTGGAAGCCCGAATTTGCCTTTTTCGACTTCGTTTAGAAAGCTTGCGAGAGATCTTACGTCAACCGTTCCGCCTATTCCGGCAAAGCCGCCGTTTGCGCCGGCAACGCTCCTCAATCTGTCGCTCGTATCCCTCTTTGCGCCGATATGAAGCTGCATGATAAAGCCCTTTTCGGCAAATAAAGACGCAAGTTTCAGCAGTATGTACGAAGAGAGTTTTTCCCTTTCCTCACCGCCCGATTTGCCCGACAAGAGAGATTTGAATCTCTCGCCGTTTTTGCCGTCGTCCGAAAAATATACAAAGCCGTCGTCAAGCGCAACGTCGCAGAACACTGCGCCTACCGCTTTAAACGCTTCGAGCCGCTTGTCTACCGCCGCAAAAAAGGTTTCGAGGCTATTTATCTCGGTTTGCGCCGAGCTTTCGAGCTTTTCGACGAATTGCGAAGAGGGGGAAAGCACGTCGTCAAGCCGAAGCGACGGAATTATGCTTTTATCTTTGCCGAAAACCTTATCGTCGCCTACGATAGAAAGGCAAGGGCAAGCAAGTTCCACGTTAAAGCTCTTTAAAAGGCTTTTCGCCGT
>CACXDQ010000094.1 GCA_902766475.1 uncultured Eubacteriales bacterium | reverse complement strand
CCGGCGGGTACGGGCAAGACCTATCTCGCCGTCGCAATGGCTGTTTCGGCATTCAAAAACAAAGAGGTCGAAAAGATCATTTTAACTCGTCCGGCAGTAGAGGCGGGCGAAAAACTCGGCTTTTTGCCGGGAGATCTTCAAACTAAGGTCGATCCCTATCTCCGCCCCTTGTACGACGCATTGCAAGAGATGCTCGGGCTTGACAATTACGCTAAACTCATCGAGAGGGGCGCAATCGAGATCGCTCCGCTCGCCTACATGAGGGGCAGAACGCTTCAAAACGCATTCATCATATTGGACGAGGCGCAGAACACGACGAGAGAGCAGATGAAGATGTTCTTGACTCGTATGGGCGACGGCAGTAAAGTCGTCGTTACGGGCGACCTCACGCAGATAGACCTTCCCGAAGGCAAGAAGAGCGGGCTTAAACACGCAGTCGATATTTTAAAGGATATCGACGGGATAGAGAGTGTATTTCTGACGGCGAAAGACGTCGTTCGCCATGCGCTCGTAATGGAGATAATAAAGGCGTACACCGCCTATGAAGAAAAAAATAAAAATCCAAACAACGGATAACAGGATATGATCAACATCACTAAAATTTTCAAAACACCTAAAATGAAAATGCCGCATTCGAGGAAGATAGACTTGTGGAAAGGGAGCGATTTCGTCCGCATAATCTTCTTTTTCGTGCTGCACACGGTTATTTTATGGGCACTGTTTCTGCTCGGCGGGCTCGTGAACGTCGATTTCGACGTCAGCGCCTTTTGGGACAAGCTCTCTTCGAGCGGAATGGTTTCCACCGTCGGTTACGGAACGTGCGCCATTATTTCGATGAGTATATGCGTTTTCATGTACTTCTTCTTTGAAAACAGAAATTTCATCAAGTCGGGCAAAAACGTAAATCTCATCTACATAATTTTCGAGCTTTCGATCGTCGTCAATTTCCTGACGGGGCATTACGTCAGCGTTTACGCTCGGCCGTTCGCATTGTGCGGGCTTCTCGCCCTCGGGCTTGTAAACCGTCGTGCCGGCGTTTTCATGAGTTCTATAATAACCATTTTAACGCTTATTTTCGACGTGTTTGCGATCGGCGCTTCCTCGGATGGAATAAACGCTATCGCACCCGTATTCATAGGCTTTACGACGAGCCTCATCGCCGTTTACGTCGCCCTCGAATCTTCGAGGTCGAGAATGAGATTTTTGGCGACGGGCGCTATTATATCGCTCATAACGTTCGTGTTTGCGGCGTTTATCGAATACGACACGTTTTTGTCCAAAGAGTTCTGGAAAATCATTATTTACGGTGCGTTTTCGGGTATGATGGCGGTCGTAATGGACATGGCGGCGCTGCCGATCTTCGAGTGGACTTTCAACCTCGTTACCGATTTCAGGCTCGCCGAGCTTTCAAATTATAATTCTAAACTTTTGAAGAAAATGTACGAGGAAGCGCCCGGAACGTTCACGCACTGTTCTTACGTTGCGATGCTCGCCGAGCAGTGTGCGAGCGCAATTGGCGAAAACGCCGTTCTCGCAAGGGCGTGCGCTCTCTATCACGACGTGGGCAAGCTCGAACAGCCCGAATTTTTCACCGAAAACCAGAAGAGCAAAAATCTTCACAACGAGATCACGCCCGAAGTTTCGGTCGACATAATAAGATCGCACACCAAAAACGGCGTTAAGATCATAAAGAAAAACCGCTTGCCGCAGATATTTGCGGACGTTGCGGAACAGCACCACGGCACGATGGTAATAAGATATTTCTATGCGCAAGCGCAGAAATTCTATGAAAACGACCTCGACGCCGCTAAATTCAGCTACCCCGGCCCCAAGCCCAAAACTAAAATTGCGGCTATCATAATGATTGCCGACGGCGCAGAAGCTAAGGCGAGATCGCTTAAAGACCGTTCTTCGGCGGCGGTCGATCAAGCCGTCAAGGAGATCATCGAAGAGAGGGTGAACGCCGATCAGTTTTCCGATTGCGACCTCACCACGTTCGATATCGCCGTCATAAGGGAAACGCTCACCAAGGGCATTACGGGTATTCACCACGACAGAATAGCTTATCCGCCGCTCAAAATAGGTAAATAAGATGAATTGTTTAAAGGTTTTAACAGAAGATAATTGCGGTTTCGACCTCTCGTCGGTCGCTTCCGCCGCTTATGAGGAGCTTGGGCAGACGGCGCCCCTTTCGATAGAAATATCGTTCGTTTCGGAAGAGGAGATAAGGGCGCTCAACAAAGAACAGAGAAATACCGACAAGGTTACCGACGTGCTTTCTTTCCCCTATCTTGACGATATTCGCCACGAAATTCTCACGGTTGAAAATTATCCCGACGACGTCGACGACGAGGGAAATTTGCTCATCGGCTCTGTCTGTATCTGCCTTAAAAGGGCGGAGGAGCAGGCGGCGGAATACGGACACAGCGTCAAAAGAGAAGTGTGCTATCTCGCCCTTCACGGAATACTTCACTGTTTCGGTTTCGACCACATGACCGATGACGACGAGGCGGAGATGACGGAGATAGCCGAAAAGATAATGAATAAGCTCAATATCACGAGGGACGGGCAATGAAGAGCGGCACGGTTGCGGTAGTTGGCAGGGCAAACGCCGGAAAATCGACGCTCGTGAACGTGCTTGTCGGTGAAAAAGTAGCCATCTTTTCGCCCAAGCCGCAGACGACGAGGGATAGGATATACGGCGCTTTGACGACGGACGATTATCAGATAGTTTTCGAGGACACCCCCGGCGTTTACAAAGCAAATACGGCGCTGAGCGCAAGGATGCAAATGACGACGGACAGAGCGGCTAAGGATACCGACCTCATTCTGCTCGTTATAGACGGACACGACGGCATAAAGGACGAGGACGTCGAGCTTGCAAACAAATTCTGCAAAATAGGCGTTCCCGTAATAGTTGCGTTTTCCAAAATCGACATTATGCCCAAGGAAAAAATTCCCGAAGGGCTTGTAAAGCTTTCAAAAATCGACGGCGTGAGCGAGATAATACCCATTTCCGCAAGAAAGGGCAGAAACATAAAAGAGCTGAAAGAGCTTATTTTATCCTATCTCGAAGAGGGCGATTACGTTTTCGATCCCGACGCCGTTTCGGATAAATCCGTCAAATTTATGGTTGCGGAGATAATGAGGGAAAAAATTCTCTTAAAATACGAAAAGGAGATACCTCACGGCGTCGCAATTTACGTCAACGACTTTTCTCTGCGTGACGACGGCGTTTATAACGTCGACCTCGATATTATCTGCGAAAGGCAAAATCACAAGGCGATACTTATCGGCAAACAAGGCAAGGCGCTCAAAGAGGTAAACACCTTCGCAAGAGAGGCGATGGAGAAGTTTTTGGACGCAAAAGTGTTTTTGACGACTTACGTCAAAGTCAAGGAAAACTGGCGTGATAAGCCCGATCTGCTTAAACAATTCGGCTACGACGGAAAAGACGAATAAAAGGCATAAACGGCGAATAATCGACTTATAGCCGCATATACTAATAGCGGAGGGCGATTATGAAAGACGTTGATAAAGCCGCATGGGAGCTGTTTGAAAAGACGGGCAAACCCGGCTATTATATGCTTTATAAAAAACTTAAAGAAAAGGATTGACCAAGGCTGATGACCTATAAGGTAAATGCGATTACGCTACATACCGTCGATTATAAAGACAGCGACAAGATCATAACTTTCTTCACGCTCGAAAAGGGTAAAATTTCGGCGGCGGCGAGGGGCGTGAGAAAGGCGAACGCAAAATTGAAGGGCATTACCGAGCCATTTTGCTTTGCCGAGCTTGTGCTTGCCGAACGCTCGGGCAGAAATACCGTTACCGAAGCCGACGTCTACGATTCTTTTTACCCCATCAGAACGGATATCGTAAAGTATTACGTCGGAATGACTGCGCTCGAATTTTCCTACGTCTTTATGCAGGAAGAATTAGAGGCTCCAAGCTATTACGCAATGCTCCTCGAATTTTTGCAAAAGCTTGCGTATAGTGCGATTAACCCCGTAAATTTACTCGTTAAATTTATGTCCGACGCACTCGGCGACGTCGGCTACGGCTTGAATTTGAGCCGGTGCGGCAGATGCGGCGAAGAGATAGTGGGCAGAGTGTTTTTGTCGGTGAGCGATGGCGTCAGCGTGTGCGAGCACTGCAAGGCGGCGGGCGACAAGGAATATTCCTTTAAAACGTGGGAGTATTTAAAGGGCGTTTACGAGGGAGATTTAGAGTCGGGAGATAACGAAACGAGGTCTAATGCGCTCAAATTTTTTCAATATTATCTGTCGGTGTCGGCCGGCGTGAGCCTT
>CACXDQ010000093.1 GCA_902766475.1 uncultured Eubacteriales bacterium | reverse complement strand
GTCGAAGCCGTCGGGCATTTCGACGCCGTTGGTTTCGCCGCCAGTAAAGCGAACGTAAATGCCTTCGCTTACGCCGTCCGACCTAACTCCGTTGTCTATGAGTACGGAAGTGTTCCACCTCTTTGCAAGCCCGTAAATAGCGACGTTTTCAAACGTGGAATTTTCAAACAAGCCGAACGCCTTCACGCTATCGTTGTTTTCGACGCCGTTTGTCGCCATAACGTTTGCGACGGCGGAGAAATCGACGACGACGTTTTTGACCGTTGCGTTTATCATCTTGTCGGAACTTCCGAAGATAGAGGCGTAAGTTCTATTTTCCGAATATCCCGTAACACGGACGTAGACGTTTTCTATTACGCCGCCGGAAACGTAGTTGTTGCCGTATATAAGCGCACAGTTGCGGTTGTAGCTAAACCCGTCGATAGCGATGTTTTTGAGCGTTCCGCCGCCGCCTAAATACTGTATCCACGCATAGTTGTTGGAAGAGCCGTCGACGCCTTTAACGGTCATGTTCGACACGGTGTAACCGCAGCCGTCTATCGTGCCGACAAACGCCTCGTAATCTACCCTGACCTCGAACGTTCCGTTTTTATTGTCGTTGTCATAGTGCCTTACGACGCCTATGCGGTAATCGTTTTCCGTCCTGTCGGTCTTATCTAGGCTGTCGCAGTAAAGGTTAGTCCCTTCGAGGTCGATATTTGCGCCGAGAGCGAAATAACCGCCGAAGTTGAGCGCTTTCGACACCTTGGCGATCGAGAGGAAGGAAGCCTTATCCGTTGCGACTAAACTCATTACCTTTAAAGGCATTCTGCACTCGTACAACATATCGTTTGCATCGAACACAAGCAAAAGCTCTTTTTCACCGTAAAATCTGCCTAATGCCGAAACGGGAACGGTGAGTTTTTTGCCGTCCGACCTAAACGAGCTTACGTTTATCGAAGAGCCGCCGTATTCAGCCCTGATGAGCTTCAAGCCCCTCAATTTTGTCGGAAGGTTTATCGCAAGGTCGCCTTCGTTACCCACTTTGAGCGAGCCGTTTTCAAAGGTAAGATCGAGGGAAACGCTCTGCCCGTCAAGCTCCGTCTGCTCCGTCTTTATATCGCTTATCGCCTTTAAATTGTCGATAGAGATAAGCGTCTTTATCTCCTCGCTCAGATTTTCAAGCTTATCGACTCCGTTTGTTTCGCCCGATATAAAGCTTACGAAAACATCGTTCTTTTTGCCGTCCGTCCTCACGCCGTTATAAATCATTACGGCGTCTTTCCACGTTTCTGAAAGTCCGACTACGGCGACGTTTTCAAACAGACATTCCTCAAACAAGCCGAGAGCCTTGAAATTTGCGTTTGCGGCGACGGGTGCGGACGCCATTGTCTTAGCGGCTGCCGAGAAATCGACTACCACGTTTTTAAGCGTCGTGCCGATCATCTTGTCCGAGCTTCCTATGATCGAGGCGTAACCCCAGTTTTCGGAATAGCCCGTAACACGGACGTAAACGTTTTCCATAACTCCGCCGCTCAACGAATTGTTGCCGTAGATGAGCGAGCAGTTACGGTGATAGGAAAACCCGTCTATGGCGAGGTTTTTAAGCGTTCCGCCGTCGGCGAAATACTGTACCCACGCATAGTTGCTCGATCCGTTTCCGTCGTTTGCGAGCTTCATATTATAGATCGTGTGGCAACGCCCGTCTATAACCCCCTTAAACGGCTTGTATTCGCACCTTATTTGCCCGTAGTGGTCGAAATGGCTTATAACGCCGATACGGTGATCGAGATCGAAATCGTCATTATACAAATTTTCGCTTTCGAGATCTATGTCGCCCACAATAACGTAGTAGCCGCCGAAGTCTACCCTTCTTGCGACGGCGCCCATATTCATGAAATCCGCTTTGCTTGCGACCCTCATAGTGCAGAGCGTTACGTCCGCCTTGTAGCGGATATCCTCGCCCTCTATCATGAGTTCGGCATAGCCGAACCTGTCGCTTACGGAATAAATTGCGTCCTCGTATATCTCTATCGCATTTTTCTCTGCATTATATACGCCTACCGACTTGCCGCCTAGCGTAACTTCTCTGTTTTCGTCGAACGGCTTTTCATTTAGCTTTATCTCCGAAGCGCCGAATATGCCGACGAAGCACTCCTCTTCGGCGGTCGTTACGTTATATATCGACTTGTTTACCCGTACTTCGGCGTTGACCTCGTACACCTGTCCGTTTTCGGCGGTGTATCTGCCGACTATCATATCGCTTCCGGGCTTAACGGCGGAAATGGTGTTCCCAAATACCGACACACAGCCGTTAGAGGTCGATAAAGCCCAGCTTACGTCTGCGTTTTCTATCGCCGTGCCGCCTATTATGACGGAGACGGACGGAGAAACGCTGTTTTTATAGCCGTAATCTTTATTTTCGTAAGTATATAGGTCGAGTTCGTATTTTCCGTCAGCCGCAACGAAGCCGTCGACGTCGAACGCAACCGAATATTTAATTACGTTTACCTTTATTTCGCCGTAAGCCGTAACGCCGTTTTTTTCCGTCGAAACGGTAACGGTGCTTTCGCCCTCTTTTATTGCGGTTATCGAAACGCCCTTTTCGGTGGCGGCAGCCGTAACCGCTCCGCCCTCTTCTTTTACGGAATAATCGCAATATATCCGTTCGTTGCCCCAAACTGTCAAAACTTCCGCCTCATAGGTCTGACCGACTTCGAGGTTGATGTTTTTGTCGGAAATTGCAAGGACGGGCGCTCTGTTGTCTATTACCGTAACGTTGCACTGTGCGGTGTATCCGCCTATTTCAGCCGTTATTACGGCGTTTCCGCCCGAAACGGCGAACACGTTTCCATCCGAAACGGTTGCGACGGACAAGTCCGACGACGACCACGTTACGTCGATGTCGCCCATAGCTCCGCTTATCTTAGCCGTCTTGCCCTGCTCTATAACTACGTCGGAGAGGGTAAAGTCGTATTTTTGCGTGGCGGAGCCGCTTTCCGTGCCGCTCTCGCCGCCGCTTGCGCCCTTACCGCACGAAACGGCGGCACAAAGCGTTGCGACAAACGCCGACAACAAGAGAGAACAGAGAACTTTTTTTATGCTTTTAGCTGATCTTTTCATACTCTTACCCCCTTATTCCCACGAAGAGAAGTCGAGCTGGTCGGCTTCGGTCTGATTGGCGACGCCGTAGTTTACGCAATCGTCTATGAACTGCCTTCTCATAGCGGTAAGCTCGTCTTTTGAGAGATAACCGCTGTAACACTTCAATATTATCCAGCGAGGAAGAAGAGATTCGACGTTGATATTTTTATAATATACGTCGTAAGCGGCTCTGTCGGTCGCCTTTAAATATTCTATCTCGCCGTAAGCCTTATCTATAAGGTCGAGCGACGTCCTTGCCAAGCCGTAAGGCCAGTGCGCCGGGCGGCTCACCAAACTGTCGTAAGAAGAGCCTGTAACGCCGCCGGGGAACGCCGTTTCGAGGTAAGTCATGTGAGATTGAAGCTCGGAATAAAATTCCCTCATCGTATCTCCCGCCGCTCCGAAATAATACTTGAAGAACTTGTCTACAAGGTCTTGCGTCCTCGTGTTGACGTCTATACCCATTTTCGATTCTATATACTTTTTAAGCGAATAGAAGCCGGGGTTGACTTGGTTTTGTATTATACCCTGATAGAACACGACGTGTGTGTCGTTTGCCTTAACGAACCTGTAATTTTCCGCCATCGTGTCGAACACGTTCAACGGGAAGAAATAGTCGTCGTGATAGAGTGCGCTGTACATCCACATACAGAGATAATCCGTAAGCTCGCCCCAACCGTTGATAAGGTCGTAGGAAAGGACGTTTATCGGCTCGTAGAACGTATGCGAGTGGAATGCTTCGATAGGTGCGCACAAAACGCCGACCGTATCGTTGCATTTAAGCTCTCTCCTCTCTTCGGGAAGCTCAAAAGTGGGATCGAACCTTGAATTCCAATCTGCAATATAAGCGCTGTAAGTGCCGTCGTCGTTTTTTATGACGGGCGCTTCCTGAGTGGCGTGGTATGCGAAGAACGTTATATACATCGTCCTCTTTTCGGTGCCCGTTTCGGCGGCATAGTCCTCGAGTTTTTTCTGAAGGAGATCGTCGATGTCGTCGATACACATCACGAGCGTGGAAGATATTGCGCCGTACCTTTCGACGCAACCGTTACAATAATCGCAAGCGCAGCAGTTGGGTGCGTCGCTCTGACCGATGTTCACGGTGTCGAAAGTAGGCTCTTCCAGAATAGTTTCAAACAGCTTTTCGGCAATCGTTTCGATCATGAGTTGATACTCTCCGTAATTGCCGTGCGCCGTATAGCAGAATTGCAATTCTCCGCCGTCGACAGAATACCAATCGGGGTGTTCTTCCATGTAGATGGACGGGGGAAGAATGTTTAAAATGTTGTGAAATTCGCTCGGAGCGTTTTGTCCCGTAACGTCCTTTATGGGCATAAACACCCTTCTCGTGGTAAAGCCCATTCCGTAGGCTTCCGCCGTTGACATTCCGAATTGGCTTCCGGGAAGTCGGTAATCTATATCGGGGCGTTCAATGACCTCGATATCGGGGAGAACGGCGCCGCTCTTTTCAAACACGACGCAGTCTTCCGAAATCATATCGTAGCCCAAAACTTCACGGCAAAAAGCTATCGCCGCAAGCTGGTAAGCCTCCGTCGAAGCCGCCTTGATATATACGTTATCTCCGACGTTTTTAATGTAGTAACCCGTCTTGCCGAGGTCGTCGTCAGGCATTTTAAGCCCCGACTTTTCAAACGCATTGTCGCAACCTATATAGATGCGCTTTGCGCTTGCTCCCTCTTCCCCTTCGGATATTACGGGAAGTTTTGCGCCCGTCGACGAGCCGACTTGTTTGGATATGAACGAAGCCGCCGTGTTTATCGCCGTGTCGTCGCCGGCGACGATGACGTAGTCCGTCTTGCCGTTTACGACGAAAGCTCTGCCCGTTTCGCTCAACGTGATCTTATGGAGAGTGCCTTCGACGTAGTGGGGCGCATAGTCGCTCGTCGGGTTTACGGAAACGTCGTCCGTCTTTCCGCCCGACTCGCCGTTATCGCCTTTATTACAGCCGACGAGAGCGAATGCGCTCGCCGCCGCCAGAACAAAAGATATTATCCTTTTAAATTTCATATTTTCGCCCTCACTTTACCTCTACGGTATATTTCACGAAGCTCGTGTTGCCGATTTCGTCGGAGGCGATTATCCTCACCTCGTAAGTTCCGACGCTATCGCACCTGAAACTGTTTCCGAACACTTGCGAAAGTTTTCCGTCGGGGCTGACGACGAATTTCGAAACGGTGATATTTTCAGCCGACGAATTGTCGTCGGAAACAATTATTTTCGGCAAAACGACAATATCGCCTACTTTTGCCGCCGTCTTCGGCGAAGAGACGGTTATTTCGGGCGCAACGGTGTCGAGAACGTTTACGACGACGCTCGTCGTAGCGCTGTTGCCGGACCAATTCAATTCTTCCGCCTTATACAGAACTCTGTACTGACCGAATTCCGTAAGCCTTATTTTGTATTCTTTTGAAGCGTCGACGTTATCGAGATAAACGCCGCTTATATCCGTCACTATATCGCCGTTCGGGTTTCTCACCGTAACCGTTGCCGAAACGTCGGGGCAAAGCGAATCCATCGCCACGGCGGCGCAGACGGTGTAGGTCGAATTTCTCTCGTAAGTTCCGCCGTAATTGCCCTTGTAGGAGAACACGGGCTTGCCGTTGTCGTAGGGATAGCTATTGAAAGAAAAGCCCGTCATCGAAGCTATGCGATACCTTCCGCCGACCTTGGTATTATACGTCGTGAAGTCGACGTAGACCTTTTCGCCCGTGAAGCCGCCGAACTGCTCGCCGAAGTCGTTTACGTTTACGTTTATTGTAGTTCCGTCGACGAAGAGCTTGCCGCCCGAGAACGAAACCTTAAATCTGTTGTCTATCTCGGAACTGAAAAGTTTACTGAAAGCGAACGTGTTTCCGCCGACCGAAACGTTAGTCTTGGTCTTTACGTCGTCAAATCTTATGGTGAATTTATTGAACGGGTTTTCGCCGTCGATGAACGTAATACCTATTCCGCTGTAACCTATATTGTTTAAATCGGGTGCGAACACTACCGAAACGCCGTCGGCTATCTGAGCATTCAAAAAGCGCCATGTAACGTTGCCCTCCCTCTCTGCGGTTATCCACACGCCGTCGTCGTCGACCTCCGTCGAAAAGCCTTCGCCCACGAAAAACTCGCCGAAGTTCAATCTGTCGCCTATATCCGCTCTCCACGGATCGACGACTGTTATCAAAACCTTTTCGCTCTCTGCATCGCCGCATTTATACACGGCGAAAATTTCGCCCGACTTGTCATAGGCGAATTTTTCGCCCGACCTAAACGCCGCTATCTCCTCGCCGTCAATGTTAGTAATAACGACTTCCGCAAGTTTATCTTCTCTCTTGCCCGAAGAATAGTCCTTTCCGAAAATTTCGGGGAAAGTGTATTCGCTTCCCGAGATCATGACGCTCGGCACGGGTATATTTTCGGGAAGAACGGGAACGTCGTTCGCCTTGACTTCCATATCGTATTTTACCGAAACCTCGCTGCCGGCGTAATCGTTTACAGAGTAGGTTATGCGCCATACGCCCGCTGTCTCCGGAATAAAGCCGTCGGTTGCGTCGAGTTCGGTCTTGCCGCACTTTGCGGTCGCCGACCAGACCTTGTTTCCGCTTCCGCCCGTAATTATGGGTGCATTGACTATATATTTAAGCCCGGCTTTAACGCTTAGCTCGTTTTCATTCGGAACTTCGGCTTTAAGCTGTTCGACCTCGTTTCCGGCGTGGACGTTCAATATCTCCCTCGCCGTGTTTCCGGATCTGTCTTTCGCCGTATAAACTATCGAATAAACGCCTTGCCTTTCGGGGGTAAATTTGCCGTTTTCAGCGGTTACGGCAACGGGCGACGACGAAGCGTAATTGTAATAAACGCCTACCGATACGTCGCAAACGCCCGAAACGTCGTCTTTCGCCGTAGCGGACGGAACGGGATATGCCTTGCCGATTATCGCCTCGGGCATTTCGTCGTAACCGTTATCCACGTTGATTTCGGGTGCTTTATTGTCGACGACGACCGTACTCTTTAAATCTATTCCGAAAACCTCGGTCAAAACAAAGTTTGCCGTGGCTGAGTTATACCCCTTTGCGCTTGCGGAAAACTTGACTTTTCCGCTCTTGAAACCGTACCAGAAATTGCCGAAATACTTAGCGTCGTCGAGGTCTATTACGGGAATGTTGTTTATAAATACCGCTTTACTCGAATTGTCGAACGTAATGTTGAACGTGTATCTGTCGGGCTCAATATCCACCGACGGCCCCGACCAACCGTTTATCCTCTCGTCGTTTTTCTGTGCGACGAAAGAGTGAGAAAAGGCATAGCCTATGCCGTTGTTGACGTGAAGTTCGCCCGTGTTGGGGTTATAAGCTTCGGGGGTCTGACCGTCGCCGCAAGCTAAGATATAGGACATATTCAGTCCGTTTACGTCGGAGAGCTTCCAACGGTTTATCTCAAAGTAGACGTAGTTCGATTCGTCCTCGATATCCGTGAGCTTGAAAATAAGTCTGTTGAAGTCGGCATTGCCCTGTCTGTCGGGCGAAACGAAACCGCTTACGAGGACGTTGCCCGAAGTTATCTCGCTTGCGTCAAGCACCTTTTCAAAGGTTATCTCGTCGTTCATGGCGAGCCTTACTTTAAGCCCCTCGCTGTCTGCGCCGTAATTTGTATATCTGCCGTAAATTGCGGAAGACAGGTCGTTTTTCATGGTGTAGGCGTTGCCGTTCACGTTGAATTCAACGCTGTCGGCGTAAACCTTGCCGCCGACTTCCGCCGAATACACGACCGTCCATTTTCCGACCTCGTCGAGCTTTACCACTTTCGACTTTGTAGCTCCGCCGTCGGGATAGACTACGGTAGCCGTCGCATTATAATCGTTATTTCCTATCTTAAAAGAGCGTTCGGGAACGATAAATTCTTCGCCGTAAACGTAATTTTCGGCAATTTCGGCGTTTTGCCAAACTACGTCGGCACGTGCTGAATATTCGCCGCCGAAAGCCGCTAAAACCGCCGCCGCAGCCGTTATCGTCGCCGCTAAAACCGCCGCTTTTATGCTGTTTTTTGCAAGTTTATTTTTCATTGTCATTTAACTCCTCCGACTGTGAGATTGCCGAGCAATTTTTTATGGAAACAAAGGAAAACCGCTATTACCGGCACGACGACGAGTATCGCCGCCGCCATGTACATAGGCACGCCGGCAAGTTCGTTATCCGTCCTTCCGAACGAGAAATAGTACATTCCGTAAGAGATCGTCGGCTTGTTGGGGATATAGATTAGAGGTATCTGATAATCGTTCCAGTAGGCGATAAAGTTTATGAGCATTACCGTCAATATGAGGTTGCGAAGAAGGGGAAGGGCGATGCGGAGCAATATATGCCAGTCGTTTGCGCCGTCTATCCTCGCCGCCTCGAAATACGAGGGGGAAAGCGATTTTGAAAATTCGTAAAACACGAGGAAATAAAGCCCCATGAAGTTGGCTTTCATTATCCACGTTCCCCAAATGTGATAGGTAAGCCCGAGCGCCGTCGCCACCTGTATTTCCGAAACGAGGTTGCCGACGACGGGTATTATCATCGTAACTATTACTATTGAATGTAAAACTTTTGAAAAGCGGAATGGGTATCTTGCGCAGACGTAAGCCGTTATGCACGTTACCATCGTCTGGAAAAACGCCCCGCCGAGCGCATACGCCACGGAATTGAAATACATTTCAAGCATTCCGACGTAATAGAGTTCGTCGTTAAAAAGCACTTGTATGGAATATGCGTTGTAAACTATCCCGTAATTCCACGAAAAAACTTTCGGCAAAAACGTCGGGTTCGCCCTGAAATCGTCGAGGCTCTTAAACGAAGTCATTATCGCCCACAGAAGAACGCCTATAAGCGCAATCGCATATGCGGCGAGAATAACTAACATTATATAGGTTATGACGCTGCGCCCTTTTTTCATCTTTAAATTATTCATACCGTCAATCCTCCGACGGCCCGAATTTTTCGAGCAGAAATTTGACGATAAACGTCAAAGGCACGGCGACGCAAGTAAAGATAAGCCCGTAAGCCGCAACGGCGGGATAGAGCGAAACGTTGCCCTGCGCCCTCTGCGTTGAAACGTAGAGGAAATAACCTATCGTCTGAATAGACGAACGTGAACTGTAAAAAGAATAGAGGTTTAGCTGACTCGTGAATATCGTGATTATACCCGTATATAAGAAGATCGTGAGCGTGGGGTAAGTGAGGGGAAGGACGATATACCAGAATTCTTTAAAGCCCGAAGCGCCGTCGAGCTTGCCCGCCTCTAAAATTTCGGGATCGATGCTGTTCATCTTGTTTGTGTACATCAGCACCGACGTGCCGAAACCGGTGAATATAGCAAAGAAAAGCACTGCCCCGAAACGTGTGTCGGGGTTGCTCAAAAAGCCGAGCGGCGTGGTTTTGCCGAAATACTCCTTCAAGACGAATTCGAGGGCGTTTTCGACAAAATACATATATATCGTAACGGAGACGATGACGGGAAGTATCGAGGGCAAGAACAAAATTACCCTGAAACTGCCCGCAAGCGGCCATTTTTTGAAGATATAATATGCGAAAAGCAAGCCGAGCGGAATGCCGTTTACGAGCGACAAGCCGTAGGATATGAGAGAATTGGTTATCGTTTCTCCCATCGCCGGATCGGTCGTTATCAAGTTGAAGGCGTTAGTTATATTGTCGAACGTAAACGTCGTAACGTTGTTGTAGGTGTCGATATTCTGAAACGCCAACAAGAACGAATTGAAGTTTACGCCGATATAAAACACCGCAAATTGAAGTACCGGCCATATTAAAATTATGATGTAAAACTGTAAACTCTTTTTAAGCATTTTATCCTTTTTTTGCGCACGGCGCAAATAAGGCACGCCGTGCGCAATAATTAAACCGTGTTATTTCGCAATGCCTTTCCAGACGCTCTTTCTGTAAGTGTAAAGTCCGTCAAAGCAAGTCTTTACGGTCGAATTTCTGTTTTCGGCAAATTCCTTTACGATAGACTTATTAGCCGAAGTCCACTTGAAGAACTGATCGACGTCGGTGAACGCCGCCTGACTGTTGACGTAAGTGGCGTTTCTCGCATAGGGATAGATAACTTTGGTATTTTCAGCTTGTTTGAAGGTAACCATGCTCTTGCCGTAGGGGGTAAGACCGGCTATTTCTTCGTCCGTCAAAGTATAATCGAGCGCCTTTACCGTGTTTGTGGACTTGGTAAATTTAACGAGAGATTCTCTCGTGTTGGCGTACTGAATAAAGTCGAGCGCAACTTCCTTGTTCGTAGATTTAGCGTTTACAAAGCAAGCGGCGTTGAGGTGGTCGAAAAGCACGTTGTCGTCGCCTATTTTGCTTGCGTTTGCCTTGGGAAGGGGCATCCATGCGTAATTGGTATTCTGTTTGGAATACTCTTCTCCGACAGATTTTTCAAGGTCGCTGAAAGTCTGCGACGCTTCGTTTTCCCACCAGCTTCCGTCGATGAGCATCGCCGTTTCGGTAGACTGCCCCGCCCACGATTTCAAAAATCTCGCCTGAGCGTCCATGTGAGTGAAGGTTATGCCGAAAGCTTCGGCGTTTTTCCACTTCTCTTCGCTGATTATGCGTTTCATGAATTCCATTGCGTAGAACTTGCCCGCCTGACGTGAAAGCTCATAGCCGTTCTGAGCGGTTACAGTCGTTGCGGAGCCGTCGGGAACAAAATTACCGCCGTTATCGACCGTTCCGAGATCGTCCGCCACGCCGTCCAACGTGTAGTTGAGCATCATTTTGTCGACGCCCTCATAGTTTGCGACGAGGTTTCTGTAAAGATTCATGAGGTGAAGCTCGTAGAATTTACCCGTCCAGACGAAAGGTATCTGCTGATTGTAAACTATATATTTGCAGAGATCGTAAAACTCTTCGTAAGTTGCGGGAAGTCCGTCGTCGAAAGTGCCTTCCGCTCCGTCGGGGCCGGCGCTTCTCTCCGTGTTCGATTTGGATACGAATTTATCCGCAATTTCGCTTCCCGTCGGGTTTTTAGCGAAGAAATATCCCTTCTTCTCAAAGAGAGCTACGTTGTAGATTATCCCGTAATAGCCGGAATAGTGAGGAAGGGCGTAGTAGTGCGTTTCGCCGCCCTCGTTCACGCCGTAGAACGCCTTTTGTTCGGCAGTGAGCCTGCTCTCTATCGTCGTGCCCTTTTCGTAGGGGTTGTCGGAAGTAACGGCGGAAGTCATATCGGCGAACAAGCCCGAATTTCTGTACTGATCGTACAAAATGCCTTCGAGGAAGAATATGTCGTTGGTCTTGTCGGCTCTCATTTCGCCCTCGGAAACCAACTTTTTGGTGTTGCTGGGTATGAAGTTTACGCCGACTTTGCCGCCCTCGTAAACGGTGTCTTTATGAAGCTCGGCATAGCCGTCCATAAGCTCTTGAAGCCAATCGGATCCGTAGCCGCCGTCATAGTTGTAGACGTGGATGTTCAATTTCGACGGATCTTCTTTTGCACCGCCGCCGTTATTGTTTCCGCCGCCGCCGCAAGACGCAACGGCAAGGGGAACGGAAGCCGCAATTACAAGTGAAATAAGTCTTTTGATAGTCTTTTTCATTTTACACTCCTCATCCGAAAAATATCGGTTTATTTTTTTTCTTTAATTTTACAATTTATAGCCTCATTTGTAAATATCATATCACCCGTTCGAAAATATCATTTTTTTAATGTTGTTAAAAAATTGACGTTGCATATTGCATAACCCGAAAAAATGTGATAAAATATACTTATGATAGAAAAATATACTAATTCGTATAACTACGAACAGCACTTTTACGACTATTCGACGCTTGCGCTCGGAAAGCCGATCTCAACGCAAAACTACGAGATCTTACAGGTTGCGGACACTTATAACAGCAGTAAGTTTTTAATCAGTCCGCACGTTCAGGTCTGCGATATAGAGTTCACGTTCGTGTGCAACGACGAGCTTACCGCCTACACGGACGACTCGCCGATACTCGTAAACGGCAAAGAGATATTCTTTATATTTAAAAAGGACACTCATAAGCTGACGGGGAACAGAGCTTGCAGATTTCTGACGATTGCCTTCAACATAAAGGGAGAGTCGCCTTACAGAGAGCTTTACAATATGCTCCTTAAAGGAAGGGCGAAGGTCAAAAAGGCGTACATGCCCGAAATGGAAACGGAATTTTTGTCGTGCATAACGAGGGTGATGCAGGAAACCGTAACGCCGAGCGTTTTAGGCACGGCGTTTATCGACGCAATAATAACCAAAATTCTTGCCTCTATCGTCAGCTGCGTTACGGGGAAAACCGAACACGTCACTTCGCAAGACTCTATCGCCAACGAAGCCCGTCTGTTTATAGACGTCAACTTTTGCAGTATTGCCTCCGTGAACGAGGTGGCGAGCTACGTCGGGCATCCGTACAACAGCGTTTTGAAAGAATTTAAAAATTTCTATCACATATCCCTTCACTCATACCTATTGAACAAGAAGATGGAATACGCCAAAGAGCTTTTGTCGGGAGGGATGAAGTCGTCCGCCGTTGCCGAAAAGCTCAATTACACTTCGCCTTACAATTTCAGCAGAGCGTTCAAATCTCACTTCGGCGTTTATCCGTCGTTCTATTCCGCCACGAAATCGGCAAAAAGTAAATAACGGTCAACAGTTCAATGCTCCTTGAAAGTTTAAAAATGCGCCCCGAAAGCTTGCAGCTTTCGGGGCGCAGTTATTATGTGTAATATATTATCATTTATTTAAAAAATCGGAAAAATCGGTAACTTTGAGGGCTTTTTCGTCGCTTGCGCCGCCGATAAACACCGTCTTTTGCTCGCCCGCCTCCAAATCGAAATAGTTGTCGGTATAGGCGTATTTATAATTGTCGGGAATAGAGAGCGTAAGCCCCTTAACGAAAGTAGTTGCGCTTATCGTAACTTTCAAGCCGCCTTCCTCTTTTTCGACGGTATAGGTGTAGCCGCCCTTTTTAAACGAGCAGTCGCTCCACATTTTCTGCGAGTAAACACGGGTGAACTTCTGTTCGGCGGCGTCGGCGTCGATGAAGAAATAACTGTTTTCTCTGTCTGCCGTAAGCGGCGTTTCAATATCGAAAATGCCATTATCTTCCACCGAAAACGCAAGCGGATAGGCGCATAAAACCTCGCCGTCCAAGCTCTTTACGCCGTATGTGAGATTGCCGAAAACCTTTTTCGTCGTATCGTTTATTATGACGAGGTGCGTCTTTCCGTCAGCCCTTAAAACGAACGTGAATAGAATCGGCGCATTGCTCCTTTTCATCTGATAATACGCTTGCTTAGGCTCGCAGAAATAGTCTATTATCGCCCACGTCGACGACGG
>CACXDQ010000092.1 GCA_902766475.1 uncultured Eubacteriales bacterium | reverse complement strand
TGGAGAGCTTTTCTCCCGAAGCGGAAAACGAGACGGATCTATAAAGTACACGACGGGTTGCCGAAGTTTTCAAAAAATATTGTAAAATCGGCAAAAATAAAGTTTAAAATAATTGACTGAAATCTTCAAATATGCTATTATTGAAACGTATTGAGGATATTTTTTACAATACTACGGAGTTGTTATGAATTTCAAGGGATATGATTTAGCCCTTATAACGGATGAAAAGGAGAGGCTTTATTTCCTCGGCTTTCATTCCACGGCGGGCTATGTGATGATTGCGCCCGACAAGACGGTTTTCGCCGTCGATAACAGATATTTTCATGCTGCGGAAATGGCGCTTAAACCCAAGGGTATCACCGTCGTTTCCTGCCCCGACGATACGGCGCTTAAAAATCTCTGTGAGGATAGAGGCGTAAAGACCATTGCGGTTGACTATACGAAGATAACCGTAAGCGAGATGGAAAGGCTGAAAGCTTTGGGCTACAATTACGTCGATTGCTCTTCGGAAATTGCGGAGATAATGGCGATAAAGACGCAAACCGAGCTTAAATATCTTGCCAAGGCTTGCGATATCGCCGAAAAGGCATGGAAAGCCACGCTTCCGTTTATCAAGGCGGGCGTTACGGAGAGAGAAGTCGCCAACGAGCTTGAATATAATTTCAAGAAATTCGGCGCTTCGGGCACTTCGTTCGACACGATTGTCGCATTCGGCAAAAACGCCGCCGTTCCTCATCATGAAACGGGTGAAACCAAACTTAAAGACAACGAATGTGTTCTTATGGACTTCGGTTGTCTTTATAAAGGATATTGCTCCGATATGACGAGAACTATGTTCTACGGAAAGCCGACGAAAGAGTTTTTGAAGGCTTACGACGCCGTTTTGACCGCTCACGAAAAAGCCGCTCTCGAAATAAGGGAGGGTATGACGGGTAAAGAGGCTGACGCCGTTGCGAGAAACGTGCTTAAAGATATGGGCTACGGAGAATATTTCACTCATTCTTTGGGACACGGCATCGGGGTGAATATTCACGAATTTCCCACTCTTTCCCCAAAGAGCGAATGGGTAATAAAGAACAACATGGTCTTTTCAAACGAGCCGGGCGTTTATTTAAACGGCAAGTTCGGTATAAGGCTCGAGGACAGCGCCTATCTTTCGGACGGCAAGTACAAGACATTTATGAAAGACGATAAATCGCTTATCGTTTTAAACGGCGGAAAGGCGAGAAAAAGAAAGACAACTCATTTAAAACAGCAATAAATAAGGTTAAAATATAAAATTCTACACCTAAAGGAGTAAATTTATGGTATTAGCAGGCGATTTGAGAAAAGGAGTTACTATTGAGTACGATGGAAAGGTATGGACGGTAGTAGACTTCTTGCACGTTAAGCCGGGCAAGGGTGCGGCATTCGTAAGAACTACTTTAAAGAACGTCGTTGACGGAAAAGTTCTTCAGATAACCTTTAACCCCACCGAAAAGTTCGAGAATGCGGTTATCGAAACCAAGAGAATGACCTATTCTTACAACGACGGCGAACTCTATTATTTCATGGACGAAGAGTACAATATGGAGCCTCTCAACCACGATCAGGTTGAAGAAGCTTTGAAATGGATAAGAGAGAACGATCCCGTCGTAGTTAAATTCTACAAGGGCAAAGCATTCTCCGTCGATTGCGAGAACTTCGTCGAGCTTCTCGTAACCGAGTCTGAACCGGGCGTTGCCGGCAATACCGCCACCAACGCTACCAAGAGAGCCGTTTTGGAAACGGGCGTTGAAATTCAGGTTCCCATGTTCGTAAACGAGGGTGAAACCATAAGGATAGACACCCGTACCGGCGAATACATGGAAAGAGTTAAGAAATAATAAATATTTTAAAAGCTAAATTGTCGGGCGGCTTTTCGGTCATCCGACTTTTGGTGTATAAAAAATTATTCGGTGATATATGAAGAGCGTATTTGTAACAGGCGCAACGGGCGGCATAGGCGAATCTATTTGTAAAAAGTTTGCCGAAGAGGGCTATTTCGTCGGCATACATTACAATAAGAATGAAGGAAAGGCGAGAGAGCTTGAAAAAAAACTCGGCGGCTTTGCCGCTTGTTTTGACTTGTCTGACAAAACGTCGGCTGTGAACGCCGTAAACGAGTTTGCGAAGAGGGCGGGAGGGGAAATAACCTCGCTCGTAAACAATGCCGGGATAGCCCTTCCGATAAAGCCTTTCGTCGACGTTACGGACGATGAAATGAATATGGCGATTTCCGTAAATTTAACGGGAATGATGACCGTAACGAAAGCGGCGCTCGGCTTTATGGTCGGAGGCTCTTCGATAGTGAACGTTTCGTCGATGTGGGGCATAACGGGCGGCTCGTGCGAGGTTGTGTATTCGGCAACGAAAGCCGGCGTTATCGGTTTTACAAAAGCTCTCGCCAAAGAATACGCTTTGTCGGGCATAAGGATAAACGCCGTAGCTCCCGGTTTTATAGATACGGAGATGAACGCCAATCTCTCGGAAAGCGACAGAGAAATTGCGATAGGCGATATTCCGCTCGGCAGAGTCGGCAAACCCGAAGAAGTTGCGGAAAGCGTGTTCTTTCTCGCCGAAAAAGCCACGTTCACGACGGGCGCCGTCCTCGACGTATCGGGCGGCGAAGTTATCTGATAAAGAGGTAAACCGATGAACGGACGACTTTTAGAGGTTTTATCCGAAATAACCGATGAAGAACGTGAAATCCTGTCGGGAAAGGAAATCGACAAGACGCTTTATACCGACGGCGAGGAGTTTACCGTTGACAGCGGCAAGGTTTTAAGCGGCGAAAAGCTCGTTGACGTGCGCCCTCACACCCGTTTCACCTATTTCCCAAAGCACAAACACAACTATATAGAGCTTATATATATGTGTAAGGGCAAGACGAGGCACACGATAAACTCTTCGGATAAAGTGGAGCTTAATGAGGGAGAAATTCTCCTTCTGGGCGCCGACGCAGAACACGAAGTCGACGCCGCCGAAATGGGCGATATAGCCGTAAATTTCATTATAAAACCGGAATTTTTCAACGTTACGCTCGACCTCGTGGGCTATGGCAATTCCATTTATAATTTCATAATGACGGAGCTAAGCGAAAACGGCGACGAGTGTTTTATGAAGTTCGACGTGTCGGATATGCTTCCGATAAAAAACCTTATTGAAAATATGATATGGTTTTTAAAGTTTTCGGACAATGAAAACTTTAACGTTCAGAACACCACGATGGGGCTGATTTTTGCCGAGCTGTCGGAAAGGACGGAAACGCTTAAAAGCGGACAGTCTTTAAAATACGAGCAGGAAATAGCGTTAAAGACGGCTCAGTATATCGAAAGCTCGTTCAAGACGGCGAGGCTTTCGGAACTCGCCGAAAAACTTCACCTTCCGGTAGTTACTTTAAGCAGAATGATAAAGGCGTATAACGGCGATTCTTTCAAGGAATTGTTGCAGAAAAAGAGGTTGCAGGAAGCTGAAAAACTTATCGTTCACACCAAGATGCCCATAACGGAAATTATCTATTCCGTCGGCTATGAAAACACTAATTTTTTCTATAAAATGTTTTCAAATAAGTATGGTTGCTCACCAAAAGAGTATAGGACGGCGCATCTGACGCATGGTGAAAAAACGGTCGTAAAAAAAGTTAAGTAAAGTCGTTGAAGAATTGAAATAAAGGTTGTATAATATATTTGACAAAGCGGTTTTGCCGCATATATGGAGATAAGAAAATGAAAGAGAGCATTTTGAAAGGTTATGAGCTTGCCAAAGAATATTATGCCGACATGGGCATCGATATCGACAAGGCTATCGAGATCTGCGATTCCACGCCTATTTCGATACATTGTTGGCAAGGCGACGACGTAAACGGTTTTGAAAAGAAAGAGGGCGCTTTGAGCGGCGGTATCCAGACGACGGGCAATTATCCCGGCAAGGCGAGGACGCCCAAAGAACTCCGCTCCGACCTCGACGTTGTTTTGAAACACTTTCCGGGCGAGAAGAAAATAAACATTCACGCAAGCTACCTCGAAGCCGACGAATTTGTCGACAGAAACAAGATCGAGCCTGAACACTTCAAGAAGTGGGCTGACTGGGCTGTCGAGAGAGATTTGGGTATCGACTTTAATCCAACCTATTTCTCTCACGACCTTTCCGACGACGGAACTCTGTCCTCTAAAAACGATAAGGTAAGAGAATTCTGGATAGAACACGGCATAAGATGCCGCAAGATAGGCGAGTATTTTGCCCAGAGAACGGGCAAGGTCTGCGTTATCAATCACTGGACGCCCGACGGCGATAAGGAATTCCCGATAGATACTCTTGCCCCGAGGCTTCGCCTTAAAGATTCTTACGACAGAATTTTCGACGCTACGAGATCGGTCACCGGCGTTATGGACGGTATCGAATCGAAGGTGTTCGGCATAGGTCTTGAAAGCTACACCGTCGGCTCGCACGAATTCTGTATGGGCTACGTCATGAGCAAGAGGAGCGATCATATAATGCTTACGCTCGATTGCGGACACTATCACCCGACCGAAGTCGTTTCCGCTAAGCTCGGCGCCGTTTATGCGTTTGCCGATCACTGCTTGCTTCACGTTTCCCGCCCCGTAAGATGGGATAGCGACCACGTCGTTTGCTACGACGACGAACTCCGTGCGATAATGAACGAGATCGTCCGCCTCGGCAAAGTTAAAGAAACGTATATCGCTACCGACTATTTCGACGCTTCGATAAACAGAGTCGCCGCATGGATAATCGGTTTGAGAAACACGAGAAAGGCGCTTTTAAACGCACTTTTAACGCCCGTCGAAAGGCTCAAATTGCTCGAAAAAGAGGGCGACACCACTTCGAGGCTCGCCGTTTCGGAAGAGTATAAGACGGCACCGTTCGGGCTTGTATGGGATTATTATTGCGCTAAAAAAGGCGTGGGCGTAGGTCTTGAATGGCTCAGCGACGTCAAGAAATATGAGGACGACGTTCTCTCCATGAGAAACTGATTTTCTTAAAAATAATTTCGGCTCGCATCTTTGCGGGCCGATTTTGTTGAGATGGCAATTTAATTGTGAAAAATTGTCGAAAAATAACCTTTCAAAATATTTTTTTGAATATCGTTTGATTATTTTCAATAAAAGGTATATAATGTAACTGAAAATCTCGGCAGATTTCTTAAAAAATAATCTTCCCGTAGAGGGAAAAGGAGTATAAAATGGTAAAAGTAGACGTAATTTCCGGCTTTTTGGGCGCCGGTAAAACCACACTCATCAAAAAACTTTTCGAGAGTGCGTTCGACAAGGAGAAGATAGTTCTCATTGAAAACGAATTCGGAGAAATAGGCATCGACGGCTCGTTCTTAAAGGAGAGCGGCGTTGAGATAAAAGAGATTAACTCAGGCTGTATTTGCTGTTCGCTCGTCGGCGATTTCTCATCTTCCATGAAAGAGGTTATTTCCAAATTTTCGCCCGAAAGAATTATTATCGAGCCTTCGGGCGTCGGTAAGCTTTCCGATATAGTGAGGGCGGTCGAAAGGGTAGACGCCGACATTCAGATAAATATCGTCGCAACGGTCGTTGACGGCGGAAAATGCAAGATGTATCACAAAAATTTCGGTGAATTCTACAACGATCAGGTAAAGGAAGCAAACACCATTATCGTATCTAAAACAGATAAGCTTTCCGAGGATAAGATAAACGCCGCCGTAGAGCTTCTCCGTGAACTCAATCAGAGGGCGACTATCGTAACCACTCCGATTTCCGAGCTTGATGGCACAAAACTTTTAAATACGCTTGAAAACAACGTTTCGCTTGTGGATGAGCTCTTGAAAGAACTTGCCGCCAAACCTCACGACGAACACGAACATCACCACCATCACCATGACGATGATGACGACGAGGACGAACACGAGCATCACCACCATCACCATGACGATGATGACGATGACGACGAGCATGAGCATGAACATCATCACCATCATCACGACCACGATGATGATGACGACGAGCATGAGCATGAGCATCACCACCACCACCATCATCATCACCACCACGGACACGATGCGGATGAGGTGTTTGATGAAGTCGGAGCTCAGACAAGCAACAAATACACAAAGGCTGAGCTTGAGGATATCATCGACAGCCTCGATGAGTGCGGGGAGGTGCTCAGAGCAAAGGGCATCGTAGAGAATGCTGACGGGGGCTGGCTCGAATTCGACTACGTACCGGGCGAAGGTGAAGTAAGAGAGACCGAAGCAGAAGCGACCGGAATGGTGGCTGTCATCGGTACAAGACTAAACAAGGAAAAACTCAATGAGCTCTTCAGACTTGCGTAATGCACGGAAGGGTCAGTAATAAACACAGAAATGAGAGAAATACCTGTATATCTTTTTACCGGATTCCTCGGAGCCGGTAAGACAACATTCATAAAGGA
>CACXDQ010000091.1 GCA_902766475.1 uncultured Eubacteriales bacterium | reverse complement strand
CATGTAGAAAACATACTAAGCGGTATTAAAAAATATGAATACCGCAAAATTGCCGCAAAACAAGATATTTCTTCCATCATTATTTACGAAACATCCCCAATAAAGCGCATTGTTGCAGAGGCGGAAATCGTCGAGGTCTTGATGATGCCCCCTGAAGAATTGTGGCAACAAACCAAAGATTACTCGGGCATCACTAAACATTTTTTTGACAAGTATTTCGCCGGACGCGAAGTCGCCTACGCCTATAAGTTGGGTGAAATAAAGGTGTACGCTCAGCCCAAATCACTAATGGACTACGGTATCAAAGCGGCGCCGCAGTCGTTTGTGTATATTTAATAGGTAACAACAGATGAAATGCATATTCTGCGGACAAGACTCCACAAATTCAAAAAGCATTGAGCATAAATATGACTGAAATTGTCAGGGATAGTATGGTATCATAAGGTTATGGATAAGTTAGCGTATCACTACAACAAAAAGAAAATCCCCGCCGAGGCTGCGGGCAAATATCTGTACTATTACCCTTGCGCCGATGAGAACGCAAACGTTCGGATTGACGGGCACGGCTTTATCGTCATAGAAGTCACCGAAAAGGAGTGGGAAGCGCTCATCGAGTTGAATCGCATCGACTATAACAACGAACATAAATATGTCCGCCACACTACACCCATCCCCAACGCAGACGAAGATAATCTTGCCGTCAAACAACAAGAACAGTTGCATTCGGGCGAAACAGATATTTCCACAGCCACAGCGGAAATGTTCGATAAACAGCAACGCTTTTCAAAACTATCCGATAGCGAGAAACAAGTCCTCGCTTTGCTCGATGAAGGAAGCACGCAAAAGGAAGTCGCAAAAGCACTCGGCGTAACGCAAGGTTATGTTTCCATGGTCAAGAAGCAAGCCAAGTTCAATCTGGACTATATGACGACAAGGTCAGAGGAAAACCGAGAGGTAAAAACCTCTCGGCAAAATAACAAATAAAACCTATATAAATCAAGTTTGCATTAAGTCAAAAAACTTTTCTTCCCCCGATTTCCCCATGAAACCTCATATTTTTAGCCGAGTTATCGGCATAAAAAACAGCGAGTTTCAACAATATTTTGATAGATTTCTTGTAAAATTGTTTAACACAGTTTTCGTCCGTATATAGTGCTTCATTATATTAATACTCGATACTGTTTTCATCGAGCAAAAAGTCGTAAATGCTCATTGTGACAATGCCGTTTTCATCACGCTTACGCTTTATATCATCTTTTACAATGATAATTTTCTTGAAGAAGTCTTTAATGTTCATAAGGGACTTCTTTTCTTGTTCTTGTTTTTCTTCGGTGTCCATCGCGAACGCCGATTGGATATAAAATTTATTGTTTCCGCGATTGGCAATGAAGTCCACTTCGTAATAATTGCGGACGACTTTTCCTTCTTCGTTCCGCTTGGCGACTTCAACGATCCCAACGTCAACGGAAAAGCCACGTTTTAAAAGTTCGAGATAAATAATGTTCTCCATGATGTGGTTTTCTTCTTGCTGACGGAAGCCAAGTGCGGCGTTACGCAGACCGAGGTCGGTAAAATAATATTTTGACGGGGTAGACAGATATTTCTTGCCCTTTACGTCGTAGCGTTTGGCTTTGTCAACTAAAAAAGCGTCTTCCAGATAGGAAAGAAAGTTGGACACCGTTTTATCTGCAATCGGCAGATTTGCAACGCTTCGGAAGGTGTTCGACAACTTCAATGGGTTGGTAAGAGAACCGATGCTTGAAGCGAGTATCTCAACAACGGCGTTGATCTGTTCTTCATTCTGAATACGGTTGCGGTCAATGATGTCGTTCAGATAAACGTTTTTCAGTTGCCCTTTGAGATAGTTCATCTTCGCTTCTTCGCTTTTTTGCGAAAGAACGAGAGGTAGACCGCCGTAAGTGTAATAATCCTTCCATCCGTTCGCAACAGTGCCGTCATAAACCGACATAAACTCGGAAAAAGAAAGCGGCAAAATGCGCACTTCGTCCCCACGCCCGCGGAACTCGGTAACGATATCCGTGGATAAAAATTTGGAATTACTGCCGGTAACGTAAATATCTACGTTCGGCAATTTCAAAAGTCCGTTCAAAACTCCGACAAAGTTGTCCGCAAGTTGGATCTCGTCAAGCAAGATATAATACAAGTCGTTGTCAACGATCAGGCTCTTGATATGACGGCTCAACGCTTTCGGCAAAAGTAAGTCCTCGTTTTCGTCATCGTCAAGAGATATTTTGATGATATGGCTATCGTTAACACCTTTTTCTTTCAAATAATAATAAAAAAGGTTGTTCAAAAGATACGACTTTCCGCACCTGCGGATTCCGGTAATGATTTTGACAAGTCCATTTTGCTCTCGGTCGATCAGCCGTTTCAAATAAATATCACGTTTAATGCTTTCCATTGTTATCTCCACTACGAAAAACTGCAACAAATTACAGATTTATTAAGTAAATTATACCCGACTAAAACAAAAATGTCAACACTTGATTACGAAAAACTGCAACAAATCACAAAAATTCCAATGATATACGCTTGGACGGATATATTTCCGCAGTTTTTTATGATATAAAATCTGATTATTTCTTTTCTTGTCAGATTGCCGTTCTCGTCAATTATGTATAGCCGACTCGGTCAATTAATAATAAAAAAAGACCGTAAAGAGTTTTACACTCCTTACAGTCCAAGGGATAGTTAGTTCGTCGTCAAAAGTTTTTCGCCATAAAAGAGTGTTTCGTTTGCTACTTTAAAGTCCTTAGTAAATCTTTCGCCCTCTCTGCGT
>CACXDQ010000090.1 GCA_902766475.1 uncultured Eubacteriales bacterium | reverse complement strand
GAATTAAAAAGCAAAGGGATAAAATACGTTAAAATAGGAATTTCGGAAATTAAATAAACAAATGCCGTTTTCGGACACGAAAACGGCATTTGTTTTTTCTGAAAGACACCGAAGGATCTGAAAATCTTATTGCTTTATTTTTTCAACGCTTTCTCTCCGATGTTATTCTGTCAATGTTTGCCTTCGCCAAACATTGACGCCTCGCTAAGGGTGACAAAGAAATTTATGTCATTCTGAGTAAGCGAACGAAGTGAGCGCACCGAAGAATCTCTCAGAAAGGGAATTGCTTATACAGAACAAAAAGTATGATAAAGAGGAGAAAACCTCGCTTTATCAAATGGTGTTTTTCTATAAAAACTCTCGTCTTTTCGTGAGATTCTTCCACTCGCTTCGCTCGGTCAGAATGACAGAAAAGGTGGATATGTTCGCTCAGGGTGACAAAGAAATTTATGTCCTTTCGGAGTGGTGAGCGGAGCGAAAAGCTTTCATTCGGCTATATGCAAAAAATATTTTTTGTTTTCGGTGGCTAACAATGCAAAAACGGTTGACTTATACCCCTTTGGTGGTGTATAATCTTTTCAGGCAAGCGAAAGTTTGCCTTTAAATCAATTTAAAAGTTAGTTACAACTAACCCATAGGAGATAACAATGGCAGTAGTGGAATTTGAAAACGTGAGCCGAGTTTACAGAAGCGGCGATAATGAGCTCCGTGCGCTCGACAACGTAAATTTCAGTTTAAACGAGGGAAAATTCGTCGTGGTATTAGGTCCGAGCGGTGCGGGGAAAAGCACGCTTTTAAACTTGCTCGGCGGTCTTGACAGCCCGACGGAAGGCGTTATAAAGGTCGACGGCAAGGACATTTCAACCCTTTCCGACAACGAGCTTGCCGATTACAGAGCTTCGACGGTCGGCTTCGTGTTTCAGTTTTACAACCTTATCCCGACGCTCACCGTCTACGAAAACGTTGCGCTCGTAAACGAGATAGCCCCGAACGCCCTCGACGCAAACAAGATGATAGAGGAAGTGGGGCTTAGCTCTCACGCCAAAAATTTCCCCGCCGAGCTTTCGGGCGGCGAACAGCAGAGGGTGTCGATTGCGAGGGCGCTTGCGAAAAACCCCCGCATACTCCTTTGCGACGAGCCTACGGGCGCACTCGATTCCGAAACGGGCGTACTCGTCTTAAAACTTCTCCTTTCCATGGCGAAAAATTACGGAAAGACGATAATAGTCGTCACGCACAATCAGAATATAGCCAAGATGGCGGACGTGGTTATAAGGGTGAAAAACGGCAAGATAAAGTCGTTTGAAGAGCAGGAAAACCCCCTTTCCGCCGACGAGATAGAGTGGTGACGGTATGCTTATAAGAAAACTTTTCAGAACGGCGAAAAAATACTTCGCTCAATTTTTGTCGATGATAATAATGGTAACGCTCGGCGTGGGCGTATTCGTCGGTTTCAACGCCGAATGGAAGAGCATAGAAGTCGACGTGGGCGAATTTTTCGAGCAGACCAAATACGCCGATTTCAGAGTATATTCCGAAAAGGGCTTCACGAGCGGCGACATCGAAAAGATAAAGGGGATAGAGGGCGTCGACGAGGCGAGCAGAGTGCTTTCGGTAAACGTTTCCGTCGACGGGCAGGACAATAAGCGGCTGGGTTTATTCGTCCTCGAAGATTACGTCGTTTCGACGATGATCGTAACGTCGGGCGAAGAGTACAGCCCCGACAAAGACGGTTTCTGGCTGTCGGACAGATACGCCGAGGCTAACGGAATAAAGCTCGGCGACGAGCTTACCCTCTCATTCAGAAATCAAAAATTGAGAGGCAAGGTACTTGGGCTTGCAAAGAGCGGCGAGTTTATGATTTGCGTTGCCGACGAAAATCAGCTTATGCCCGACTACAATTCGTTCGGGTTCGTATATGCCCCACCGTCGATGGCGCAAAAGGTCGTGAGGGACGCCGTTTTGGGCGCACTTGCGTTTTTAAACCCCAACTTCACGTTCTATCCGCAAGTTAATATCATATCTTCGCTCGAAAAGGAAAAGCTTGAAAGCGAAATAAGAAATGCGGTCGGAAAGACGTTGCTCGTAACGTCAAAGGAAGAACATTTGGTCTACGCCGAGGCTAACGGCGAGGCGAACGAGGGCAAGACGATGGGCGCCGTGCTTCCCGTATTGTTCCTTTTAATCGGCATTTTGACGATGGTTACGACGATGCACAGAATTACCGCCAACGAAAAGGTGCAGATAGGCACGCTCAAAGCTCTCGGCTTTAAAAATTCAAAGATAATGCTTCATTACACCTCGTATGCGCTCACGATAGGGCTTGTCGGCGCCGTACTCGGCACTCTCGCCGGCTACGGGCTTGCAAAATTTATCATGGGTCCGTTTATGATGGGCACTTATTTCGACATGGTAAACTGGGGAATAACTTTCCCGCCGTTTGTTTGGTTTGCGGTCGTGGGAGTGGTATTGTTCCTCACGCTCATAGGCTTTTTATCCGTCAAAAATATGCTTAAAGGCACGGCGGCGGACGCTTTAAGACCGTATGCGCCCAAAAAGGTTAAGCCCCTCGCAATCGAGAAAACAAGGCTTTGGGATAAGCTCTCCTTTGCCACTAAGTGGAATTTAAGGGATATAATGCGGCATAAATCGAGGTCGTTTATGACGCTTTTCGGCGTCGTCGGGTGTATGATACTTCTCGTCGGCTCGTTCGGAATGAACGACACAATGAACGGCTTTTTGGATATGATCGACAACAAGGTCAACAACTACGCCACGAAGATAAATTTCGTCGAGGACGTCAAGAACGATTTGGCGCTTTCCACCGCCGAGGAATACGCCGGCGACTGGCTTGCCGAATCGAGCGGCAAGTTCGGCGAGGAAACCGTCGCCATCGACGTCTACGACGTTTCCCACGACAAGATAAGGTTTTTAAACGAGGGCGGCGGCTACGAAAAGCTCTCCGACGACGGCGTTTATATCTGTATAAGGCTAAGCGATAAATACAAGGTCGGGGATAAAGTCATGCTCGCCCCTTACGGAATGGAAGAAACGTTCGAGGTGGAAGTTAAGGGCGTTATACGTTCCGTAATGACCGAAAACGTAACTATGACGAGGGCTTACGCCGAAAAGATAGGGCTTCCTTACACGCTCTCGTCAGTATTCACCGACGTACAATCTCAGGACATTAAGAGCGCAAGCCATATTTCGGGCTGGCAAGCAAAGTCGGTAATAATGGACTCTTACGACGAATTTATGAAAATTCTCGTAACGATGGTATTCCTTCTTATCGTGGCGGCGGTGATACTCGGCGTGGTCGTCTTGTACAACCTCGGGCTTATGAGCTATATCGAGAGATACAGAGAGCTTTCGACGCTCAAAGTCGTGGGCTTTAAGGACAGGCGAATAGGTAAAATACTCATCAGTCAGAACGTGTGGCTGACGGTCGTCGGCGTGATAATAGGCTTGCCGGCGGGCATAGGAACTTTGAAAATACTCGTGGATATGCTTGCGAGCGAATACGAGATGAATATAATTTTAGGCCCGTTGACTTACGTCATGAGCGTTGTTCTTACCTTTGTCGTTTCGTTCGTGGTAGGGCTGTTCGTGGCGAGAAAGAACAAGAAGATAAATATGGTAGAATCGCTCAAAGCGGAATAATAAGGTGTGTTACTCTTATATTTTCGTTGACAATAATTTATATTAGTTGTATAATTTAAGGCGGTGGTCGGG
>CACXDQ010000089.1 GCA_902766475.1 uncultured Eubacteriales bacterium | reverse complement strand
TACATAGGTATTACGAGGCTTTTTATGCGGCAAAGGGCTTAAAAGGCGCACTTGCGGCGTGTTCGGATATAGAATGCTTTGGTTAAAACAAATAAGGCGGCGCAAGCTTTTAAGCTTGCGCCGCAATTTTGTTTTCATACCGCTTGACTTTTTCTTTTTTGTGTGATATACTCGTCTTGTCACACAAAATTAATAATAGATAATTTATTTGGTTTTTTTAATGGGTATTCTTTTAAAGTGCCATTTTTTGAATTTGACAAAATGCAAATTCCGCTAAGTGGTACTTTTCTGAATAAAATATCTCATTAGTATAATTTTGTGTGACAACAAAAGGAGTTTGCGTTTTTGTGCGCCGCCTTTTGTCGGCGCACTTTTTTTTCGACAAAATGTTTTATCTTGTGAAATCGTAAAACGGACGTTTCTGCTAAAATACTTTGTCGAGCCGAATTACTAAGCGCTTAATTCGGCTAAGGCTGCAAACTTTTCACAGCAAAGCGACGGCGGCGCAAGATTAATCTTGCGCCGCCTTGGTATATAAAAGTCGGTCTATAAGTCGATCAAACGATGGTTTTCTTCGCAAAAGCGGTTATCTCGGCGAGCATTTCTTCGGCTTCTTTTTCGTCTTTGCCCTTTACCTGACAATAAACTTTGAGCTTCGGCTCAGTTCCGCTCGGACGAATGATAAGGCGGTAACGGTCGCTCAAAAACCTCAATACGTCGCTCTTCGGAAGTCCGTCGACGCCCTCTGCAAAGTCGGTAAATTTGAATTTTTCGCCGCCGAAAGAGAGTTCGGGGTTTTTCCTTATCTCCTTTATCGTCTGTTTCATTCTCTCCATTCCGTCCTTTCCGGGCATTGAAATAGAGAAGAGCGAAGTTTTATAATATCCGAACTTGGCGTATATCTCTTCCATTACGTCGGCGAGAGAAAGCCCCTTTTCCTTATAGAAAGCGCACGCTTCGACGATGGACATAACGGCGGACACGGAGTCTTTATCCCTCGCATGATCTCCGACGAGATAGCCGTAGCTCTCCTCAAAGCCGAAAACGTAATTGTCGAGGCGGTCTATCGCTTCGCCTATATATTTAAAGCCCGTCAAAACTTCCTTTACTTCGGCGCCGAACGCCTTCGCCATATCGAAGGGAAGGTCGGTAGAAACTATCGTCTTTATTATCGTCGGGTTTTTGCCTAAAATGCCCTTTTCTTTCTTTGCGCAGAGAATGTAATATAAAAGTATGCAGCCCGTTTCGTTGCCGTTTAAAAGCTTATACGTTCCGTCTTTCAGCCTTACCGCAACGCCCACTCTGTCGGCGTCGGGATCGGTCGCTAAAACGAGGTCGGCATTTCTCTCTTCGGCGCTCTTTAAAGCGAGTTCTAAGGCTGCCCTTTCCTCGGGGTTGGGGTAGGGGCAAGTAGTAAATTCGGGGTCGGGATCTCTCTGCTCTTTTACGGCGTAAAAGTCTTTAACGCCCATGTCGGAGAGTATCGCCTCGACGTATTTCATACCCGTGCCGTGAAGGGGAGTATAAACAACCGACGGCATATATTGTTCCTTTATCTTAGTGAGCGAAAATCTCTTTATCTCGTTTAAGAAAGAGTTCTTTATATCGTCGTTTAGTATGCGTATAAGTCGATTATCCGGGGTGTAGGGCGTAAAATAGCCGAACGAAGAGATCTTTGCCGTTATGTTGTCGGCGGCGACGTCGGTTATCTGACAGCCCTTGTCGTTATACACTTTATAGCCGTTATATTCCTTGGGGTTGTGGCTCGCAGTAACCACTATGCCCGCCTTCGTTTTGAGCGTTCTCACGGCATAGGAGAGAACGGGCGTCGGCGTAAGCTCGGAAAAGAGGTATGCCGTAATTCCGTAAGAGGACAAGATCTCGGCTGCAACCTTGGCAAAAAACGCAGACTTATATCTGCTGTCGTATGCGATCACGACGCTTATATCCTCGCCCTTGTACGTTTCGGTGAGGTATTCGGCAAGCCCGAAAGTCGCTCTGCCGACGGTGTATCTGTTCATTCGGTTGGTGCCGGCGCCGATAACGCCCCTCAAGCCTCCCGTCCCGAATGCGAGGTCTTTATAAAATGCGTCCTCTATCGCCGCCCTGTCGTCGGCTATGGCGAGCAGCTCGGCTTTCAGCTCTTCGTCAAGCCCTTTTTCGTTCAACCACTTTTCATATTCAGTCATAATGGCTCTCCTGAAAAAAATATTCAACTATATTGTAATATTTTTATCGCCAAAAATCAAGCTCTTTTTTACGGCTTAGGTGATATTTTTGTGATTTATATTTTTTTGGTATCTTTTTTTATTTTTTTGTTTATTTATATTATCTATGTTGACATAATTTTTACATTATAATATAATACAAGCGTAGGTTTGCTAAACGCAAACCGAAACCTTGCGGTTTCACCGAAGTTTTCTTGCGAAAACTTCGGACGCTCTCTTGAAAGCAATCATAAAAATGCCCTTGCAAGCAAGCATTTTTATTTATGTTATAATAAAGTCAACTAAAGTAAACTAATTTTTGTCGGTTTTCCGACGGGAGATAATTATGAAAGATAAATTGAAAATGGCTGTCGTTGGTTTAGGTCATAGGGGAATGTCGCTTATGAGAGACGTTCTCATAAAACAGCCCGACGTCGAAGTGGTAGGTATAAGCGATCTGTACGAAGAGAGGGTGCAAGAGGGCGTTAAAATCGTCAAGGACGCAACCGATAAAGAGCCGATTTCTTCACTTGACTATATCGAGATGCTCGAAAAGGCAAAGCCGGACGCCGTTCTCGTTTCCACTTATTGGGAAACGCACGTCGACGTTGCGCTCTACGCTCTCGAACACAATATTGCCGTCGCAATGGAAGTAGGCGGAGCTTACACCATAGATGAACTCTGGCGGCTCGTAAAAACTCAGGAACGCACCTCAACGCCCTTTATGTTCATGGAAAATTGCTGCTATGACAGGGCGGAAACGCTTGCCACCAACATGGCGAGAGCGGGCGTTTTCGGTAAAATAGTACATCTCGACGGCGCTTACGGACACGACCTGAGAGAGGAGATAACGACGGGTATAGAGGAAAAGCATTATAGGCTGAGAAACTATTTGAACCGCAACTGCGAAAACTATCCCACCCACGAGATAGGGCCTATCGCCAAGCTTATCGACGTCAACAGAGGCAACAGATTTATTTCGCTCGTTTCGATGGCTTCGAAGGCGGCGGGGCTTTCCGATTACGTCGCCGAACACGCCGACAGATTTCCCCACCTCGTCGGAAAACAGTTCAAGCAGGGCGACATTGTCGATACGATAATAACGTGCGCCAACGGCGAAACGATACATATAAGGCTCGACACGACGCTCCCGAGATTTTATGCGAGAAATTTCACCGTGAGAGGCACGAAGGGCTTCTACGAACAGAATACAAACCTCGTATTCGTAGACGGCGACGAAGAGGGCTTCGACCCCGTCGTTCAGTATAAGGCGAAGATAGATAACGGCAAAAATTATGAGGAAAAATACCTTCCCGATTTCTGGAAAAACGTTACGCCCGAACAGCTCGCTTCGGGACACGGCGGAATGGACTATTTCGAGTTCAGAGTGTTTATAGATTGTATCAAAAAGGGCGAAGAGCCGCCTATCGACGTTTACGACGCCGCAACGTGGATGGCAATAACCGTTCTTTCCGAGCAGTCGATAGCGCTCGGCGGCGCACCCGTCGCTTTCCCCGATTTCACGGAAGGAAAGTGGCTTATAAGAGAGCATAAAGAGGCTTTTTAAGTCAATAATAGAGATATGAGTTTTAAAGAGGGCTTTTTATGGGGTGCGGCGAGCGCCTCGGCACAAGTAGAGGGCGCATTCGACGAGGACGGCAAGTGTTTAAGCGTCTGGGACTTGGCGGGTAAGCACGTCAAGACGGGCGAGGACTGCAAAATTGCGTGCGACCACTATCACAGATACGCCGAGGACGTCGCATTGATGAAGGAAATAGGCTTGAATTCCTACCGCTTTTCGGTGAGTATGTGCCGCATTATGCCCGAAGAGGGCAAGATAAACGAGGACGGGTTCAGGTTTTATATCGAGCTTTTGAAAGAGCTTAAAAAGGCGGATATAACGCCTATTTGCACGCTATACCATTGGGATCTCCCGGCATGGGCGCAGGAAAAGGGCGGTTGGAAAAATCCGAAGATAATCGATTGGTATCTTATGTACGTCGAGGCGACGGTAAAGGCGCTCGACGGATACGTCGATTATTGGGTCACGTTTAACGAGCCGCAATGCTTTTTGTTCTTCGGGTATATCACGGGCGAACACGCACCGTTTAAAAAGGACTTGCTGTTTTTGAGGAGATACGTCAAAAACATGCTTTTATCGCACGGCAAAGCCGTTCGGCTCATAAGAAAGACGGCGAGCCGCCCCGTGAAGATAGGCGTTGCGATGGTGGCGAGAGGGTTTATACCCAAATCGGATAGCGAAAAGGATATTTTGAAGGCTGAAAAAGCCGCTTTCAGAGGCTTTTGGGCTGAGGCGACAAACACTATTTTCACAGATCCCATATTGCTCGGCAAGGCGACGATGATAATGAAGGGCTGTCTTAAAAAAGCCGACCTCGAAATAATCTCTTCACCCGTCGATTTCCTCGGCTTGAACGTCTATCAGCCAATGAACGATCAGACGGACAGAAAGGCTTACTCGGCCGAAAATCACCCGAGGACGATGATGGGCTGGGCGATAGACGCAAGGTGCCTTTACCACACCGTCAAACAGTTTTACTGCAGATATAACGTGCCCATTATGGTTACCGAAAACGGAATGGCTTGCCCCGACGAGGTGAAGGGCGGCGAAGTAGTTGACGAGGACAGAGTAAATTATATTACCGAATATTTGAGAGGTTTAAAAAAGGCGGCGGACGAGGGCGTTCCCGTTTTAGGATATCAATATTGGAGCCTTACCGACAATTTCGAGTGGTGCGAGGGATACAGAACGAGATTCGGGCTTATCCATATAGATTTCGCCACGCAGAAGAGAACGCTTAAAAAATCGGCGTACACCTATTCGGAGATAATACGCAGCAACGGTGAAAGCCTATAATAATAATTAAGAGCATTAAATTAAAACGGGTATTTTTCGACGTGATAAGCGAAAAATACCCGTTTTAAAGTATGTCGGAAAAATGAGTGATCAACAATAATAGTGAGTCGGCTTGAACAAGATTGCGAAGAAGTCGACTAATAGACCTAT
>CACXDQ010000088.1 GCA_902766475.1 uncultured Eubacteriales bacterium | reverse complement strand
GAGTTTTAAAGAAGGATCTTCGCTGACGGGGGTAGTGGGAGCGTTCAAAGAGGTGTGATAAGCGAAGAAACACAATACTATCTGTCTTTCGTCGCCTATCTCTTTCATGTATGCGCTTATCTTATCTTCGAGGTCGTTCATAAACCTTATGAGCGTTGCGGAGATAGATCCGTCTTTTTCGACTACCGCAGAGCATGTCGGACATTCGCAGCGGAAAGCGTAGTCCTCCTGGGTGAGCGTAACTATTTCTCTGTTAAGATCGGCGGCGACCGCTTCTTTTATTACGTCGAGGCAAGCGAGCTGCATTTTCTCGTATTCCTCGGCGTCGCCGTGAGCCGTATAACAGAGCTGACGATATCTGCCGTTTTCGGAATACCAAGCCGGGTGATAATTTTCGGGATCGCTCGGATTTAAGTAGAGCGAAGTGGGGAGATATTCGAGGCAGTTGTGCATCGAGCTGCCGTTCGTGTCGATTATCGAGGAATAATTCTGGCTGTAACCCATTCTGTAAAGCTTAGTGGTCGTCATCCAGTTCGTCCAGTTTCTGAAATCGAAATCGGGCGCTTCGATAACTTCGAGGTCGGGAAGATATGAGCCGTCGTTTTCAAACACGACGCAATCTTCGTCGAGCATATCGTAGCCGACTACGGCTTTCAAAAAGCCTATCGCACCCGTCTGAAAGCCGTAAGCTCTCGGAGCTTCGATAAATACCGACTGACCGTAAGACTTTATATAATAGCCCGAATATTTGAGGTCGTCCTCGGGCATTTCAAGCCCGACTTTATCGAATAACTCGGTACAGCCGACGGCTATATACTTTGAGTTTTCGTCGAATTTGAACGACGTATCGCCCGAGTCGTAAATAACGACGTCGAACTGTGCGCCCGAATCCATCTGCAAAAAGACGGAGATCATATTTGCGGCTTTTTGCTTTTCGAGGTCGTCGGGAACGAGTATTTTATATTCCGTCGTCGCCTGATCCGTGCCTGCGTTTTTGACTAAAACTCTGCCCTTATCCGTCTTATAAACCTTGTGAAGTGCGTTCGGAAGAGGTTCTTTCTTCGTCGTTTCCACAACTTCTATCGGCTGTTCGTTGCCGCCGGAGCTTTCCGACGTACTCGAAGTTTTTCCGCCGCCGCAAGCCGTCGTGAAAAGGACTGCGGCGAGCGTAAAGCCCATTATTATACTTGAAAATTTACTTTTTCTCATACTCTTTCCTCCCGTTATTCGGCTGTTACGGCAAATCTCTTGATCGTGCTGTTGCCGACCTCGTCCATCGCCATTACCATAAATTCGTAAGTGCCCACGGCGGAGAGCGCATAGCTTTCGCCGCTAACCATTATAAGCCTCGAGGACGGGGTGCGGACAAATACGAGTACGGTTACGTTCTCGCTTATATTGTCGGTTGCGGTGATTTTGGGAAGCTTAAACGACGTTCCCGCCTTTGCCCTTAACGAAACATTTTCGACGGATACCTTCGGTCCTTCGCTGTCATATACGTTTATGGCGTAAGCGGTGAAGTCGTTCGCCCTCGTCGCGCCCTTGAAGCCGTAGCCTATCGAATAATAGGTAACGCTGTATCTGCCGTATTCGCTGAGAACTATCTCGTATTCCTTAGTGGGATCGACCTTTTCGAGCTTGACGCCGTTGACGTCCTTTATCGCCTTGCCGTCTTTCGTGACGGAAACGTAGAAATCTACCATCGGCGCAAACACGTCGTAAGAGCTTGCCGCCGGTATTACGTAATGCTCACCGAGCGACTTTCTGCCGGCGAGGTTGTCGCTGTGAATGGAGATCATGGGAATAGCGAAATCGGCAAAGCTGTCTTTGAAGTTGTAATCGCCTATGCTCCTTACGGTATAAGCGGCGCCGTTCTTTTTATTTTCGAGGCGCACCGTCAAAAACAACTTGTCGGAAGTAAAGCCGCCGAACGGTCTGCCGAGGTCGTCTGCCCAAACGGGGAATACGTAGGAAGCGTATCTGAACGCCTTTCCGTCGAATGAAACCGTCGTCATATCGCCGGAATCTCCGAACGGAATACCGAGCATTGCCCTCGCCTTGCCGACCTCTATATAAGTGCCCTCGTCGCCGTAGTTGGCAAGCGTTGCGGAAACGGAAACGTACTGATTGAGAGCGTCGGTAAGCGTGATAGTCATCTTCGCATTGTCGGACACGTTGGACACTTCCGCAATGGTAACTGAGGACATAAATGCGTCGACGGGGTTTGCGTAAGTCCACTCGAAAGAATTTTCGACGGCGGAAATTATGAGGCCGTTTGCCGTCTGAGTTTTATTGAAACCCGTGCCGTAGAAGTAGTTGCTCTCTCTAAGCTCCTCGTCGCCGTAGACGGGGTTGATCTCGTAAGGAAGAATACCGTCCGCATAGTATTGTCCGAAAGAAGTGCTGCCCGACAAAACCTCAAACGTTATCTTGTCGCCGTTGTTGTTGACGGTCGGAACAAACTCGCTGCCCGAAGTATAGGTGAGCTTTCTTCCGCCGTAAGACACCTTCACGGAGCAAAGCGATTTAGTAAGCTCGCCGCCCTTATAGGTGTAGGCGTATATTTCGGGAAGCTTGTATTTTGCGCCGGAAATGTATATGGGGTAGAACGCCGGATCTTCGGCTATTACTACCGAATCTTCGGAAGAAACGGTAACGGTATAACTTTTGTCCAAGGTCTGTCCGACGTAGTCGGTAGCGGTGTAGGTAACCTCGTATTCGCCCGGCTCTAAAACTCTGAAACCGCCTATGACCTCTTGCCTTTCGCCCGACGGCGAAGTTATCGAAGTGGTAACCGTCTTTTCGCCGCTTCCCCCGACGACGTTATTTGCGTTGGAGAGATAGATATACTGCCCTACCGAGGCGTACCTCGTTCTTCCGTCGGGGAAATCGAAGGAAATGGGCGTAACTGCCGCCGCCGAATTTACCCAACGTATCTCTTTGCCGACGTTGCCTATTATGTCCTTTGCCTCGTAGACGATGGCGTAAATGCCCTCTTTATCGGCAAGGAATTTGCCGTCCTTTACGGGCACGCTTACCGCCGAGGCGGTATTGTAGTTATAATATACCGAAACTCTCGTTTCGGCATTGCCCGAATAGAGGTCGTAAGCGGAAGCGGTCGGAACGGAATAGTATCTGCCGACTACCGCCGACGGCATTTCCTCTTCGGCGTCGACGGTTATTTCCGGGGGATCGGTATCGTATAAGGGGTTTTCGCAAACTTCCGCCATTTCGCCCTCTTCCGCAAGCCCGTAAACGCTCAACACGCAGAATTTCGCACTCGTTGCGATATAGTCGGTAGCGTTGATGGAAAGGCGTACTTTTCCGCTTTTAAAGCCCGTCCAAAGATTGGAGAAATACTCGCCGTTGTCGAGGTCGATACAGAATGTGTTCGGGCTTGTACCCATGGTATAGACGATATTTGTGTCCATATCGAAGCGGACGGTCATAAGCGTTTCGTCGGCGTCGACATTTTTGCCGCTTTTCTGAGCGATAAACGAAGCCTGACTTGTCGGCCCGAAACCGTTATTGACCTTGATACCCGTGGTGTGAAGCCCCGTAAAGACCTGTCCGTTGCCGGCGGCGGAAGCGTAAGACCAACCCCCGTCCGTCGCCGTCCATATATAGCTGTGATATTTTACCTTGATATACACGCTCGGATCTTCTATGTCGGTAAACGTGAAAATGAGATTCTGGAAATCTTCCATGCCGTTCTTTGTCGGATCGACGTAGCAGCTGACGAGAGTGTCGAATTTGGTAACTTTCGTCATATCTATGATGTGCGAGAAAGTGAGCGTATCGCCCTGAGCGAGGCTGACGTACAACCCCTCGGCGTGCCTCGTCTTACCAGCAAGCGCACCCCTGCCTATCGTTGCGGAAGAATCTTGACTCAGATAGCTGTAAACGGGGTAGTTTACGAGGAATGAAGCCTCGTCGTGGAAAAATTTGCCGTCGTCGGTCATTCCGCTGTACGAAACGGAATATTCGCCGGCGGCGGTGAGCGCAAGATTTTTCGCACTCGTCTTTGTTCCGTCGGGAAGCGTGGTTACGGGGGCAACGCTATATGTTTTGCCCTCGTAGACGTAATTTCTGTCTTTCAAGTCAAGCGTTTCGCCGTAAAGGTATTCGCCGCCAAGCACGGCGTCGTCCCAACCGTTTTTCGGCGAAGCGGCGACCTTGAACGAATATGCGGCGAAAACTATTGCCGAGATCGAGAGCATTACAGCCAAAAAGCCCGTTAAAATAAGCTTTTTACCTTTAAACGTCATCTTTTCTGATTTCATCTTTTTCTCCTTTTTTCATTATTTGCCGTCAGCCCTTTATGCCGCCGACGGTAACGTTACCCATGAGTTTGTCCTGAAATATGAGGAACAATACGAGTATGGGGAGAACGACCGTGAAAGCGAGCGTAAATTGCGACGGAGCGTATCTTATTTCCTGTCTTAAAGAGCCGAATATGCTGTCGTAAACGGTATATCCGAGCGTCGGGAAGCTCGG
>CACXDQ010000087.1 GCA_902766475.1 uncultured Eubacteriales bacterium | reverse complement strand
CTCAGCTCCTACTGTCATTCTGAGCGAAGTCGAAGAATCTCTCGAAAAGGGAATTGCTTATATAGAACGCAACAGAATGAAAAATGAAGGAATGAAACAATTCCGAATTGCCGATTTCTGATTAAAACAAAATATCGCCGTGGGGTGCCGAAAGGCTGAGATCATACCCGTAGCCGAATGAAACATAGTATTTCATTAGGCTAACACCGAACAAGATAATGCTTGATCGGGATAAGGATACGGATAGACCTTTCGCCCACCCATTGCGGTGGGCGTTTTATCGAGTAAAACAAGAATTTTTGTTATTATTCGACCGCCAAAGGAGAAATAAATGTTCAATATCTTGTCAGGCTATGCCGTAGACTTCGCCGCTCCCATCGTGCAATGGGCGACGATAGGTGCCGTCATTGCGCTTTTGCTCGTCGGCATAACTCTTTTGTTCACCGAAAAACAGTTTTTTGCAACGTTTGTTAAAAACGCCATTTTCGCACTGTTCATATTCTCGCTTATCGCCGGAATAACAATGCTCGCCCTCGACGTCGCAAAGCATTACGACGCCGCATACCTGAGCGAAAATTACGTCGATAAATCAATTATTCCGTTCGTACTTTCGCCCATCATATTTACGCTTTCCGTGGCGCTCATGGGTGCGATAACGCTGTTTATACTCTCAAAGCGCAATTCTTCGGCGTTCAAGCCCGCTTTGTTTTACGTCATCGCCGTTGTGGGCGTCGGCGTCGTATCGTGTTTCGTGCTTATCCTTATATATTACACCTCGCACATCAGCGGCGACGGCTATTACACGGCGGAAAGCTCGGGCTTCAATCAGCCGGCGCTGTATATCTCGTCGGCTCTGCTCGTGGCGGGCATAATCGTGGCGGCGATACTCACCGACAAGGACAAAACCCCGTTCGACGCAAAGACGATAGCCCGTGCAGGCATCTGCATAGGTCTTTCATTCGCCCTTTCATACGTTCAGCTCTTCAAGCTCCCGCAAGGCGGAACGATAACCCTCGCTTCGATGCTTCCGATAATGCTTTTTGCCTACGTTTACGGCGCTAAAAAGGGCGTTGCCGTCGGGCTTATCTACGGTATTTTGCAGAGCGTGCAAGATCCGTTCATCATTCACCCCGCTCAATTTTTGCTCGACTACCCTATCGCCTTTACCATGCTCGGCTTTGCCGGCGTGTTCTCACGCTTTAAGCCGCTCGAAAAACTGCCGCAAGTGAAATTTGCGCTCGGTGCGGCGGTAGCGACGGTTTTGAGGTTTGCGGCGCACGTTTTGTCGGGCGTGTTCGCATTCGGGGCTTACGCCGTAGACAGCGGCGCTTCCAACCTCTTATTATACAGCGTCGCATACAACTCGTTCGTGTTCGTGGATATGGCGATCGTTATCGCCGTCGGGGCGCTGCTTCTTTCCAACAAGAGCTTTATGAAGGTAATTACAAAATAACTTTTGTAAGGTGTTGCACCTAAAAGTATAATTCACCAACCGCCGTTGCGCCGCCCGACGAAAAGTCGGGCGGCGCTTTTTCAAAAAAATTTATATAAAAACAGTTGACAAAATTTTTTTTCGGGGTATAATTATATTTACAATATAAGTTGTCTTAGGGCAGACAAGTAGCGTTTATCCGAGCTTGAAAGAGAGGGCGTCCGTGGCTGAAAGCCGCCCACGACGAGGATAAAAAGGCGAAACCACCGCCCATGGCGAGGTCTTTCCGCACCTTGAAGTCGGATATAAGCGGCAGTTTTTCTGCAAATAAGGTGGAACCGCGGAATTGTTTATTTCGTCCTTAACGATAGTTGAGGACGTTTTTTTATTGTTTTGATACAAAAGGAGTATATTATGAACGTTAAACTTATTGACGGAAGCGTTTTGGAGCTTCCCGAGGGAACTACTGTTTTAGGCGTTGCCAAAGCCATAAGCGAGGGCTTGGCAAGAAACGCCGTCGCCGGCAAAGTGAACGGCGTACTCGTCGACCTCTCCCACGAGATAAAAGAGGACGCAGACGTCGCAATCGTAACTTTGAAGGACAAAGAGGGGCTTGACGTCTACCGCCACACCACTTCGCACGTCTTGGCGCAAGCCGTAAAATCTATTTACCCCACTTGCTCGCTCGCCATCGGTCCGACCATCGAAAACGGGTTTTATTATGATATCGATTTCAAAACGCCCATTTCTCAGAGCGATTTAAAGACCATCGAGGACGAGATGAACAAGATCATAAAGTGCAATTTCCCCATCGAGAGATTCGAGCTTCCGAGGGAAAAGGCGATAGCGCTTATGTCGAAGTATAACGAGCCGTATAAAGTTCAGCTCATAGAGGACCTTCCCGAGGACGCCGTCATTTCGTTCTATAAACAGGGCGATTTCATCGACCTCTGCCGTGGTCCGCACCTTCCGTCCACGGGGCTTATAAAGGCGTTCAAGCTCACCTCGCTCACCGGCGCTTATTGGAGAGGAGATTCCAAAAACAAGATGCTCACCCGTATTTACGGAACGGCATTCCCCAAAAAAGCCGAGCTTGAAGAATACCTCAAACAGCAGGAAGAGGCAAAGCTCAGAGATCACAACAAGATAGGCAGAGAGCTTGAATATTTCACCACCGTCGACACGATAGGTCAGGGGCTTGCCGTCCTTCTTCCCAAGGGCAGCAAAACTATTCAGATATTACAGCGTTTCGTCGAGGACGAGGAATATAAGAGGGGCTATCTCCTCACCAAAACCCCGCTTTTTGCGAAGTCCGATTTCTATAAGATCTCGGGGCACTGGGACCATTACAGAGAGGGAATGTTCGTAATGGGCGAAGAGGGCAAGGACAAGGAAGTATTTGCGCTCCGCCCGATGACTTGCCCGTTCCAATTCCAGGCATACCTCAACCGCCCGAGAAGCTATAAAGACCTTCCGATGAGGCTGAACGAAACGTCTACCCTTTTCAGAAACGAAGATTCGGGCGAGATGCACGGGCTTATAAGGCTGCGTCAGTTCACCATTTCCGAAGGACACCTCGCATGCACCCCCGATCAGCTCGAAAACGAATTCAAGGGCTGTCTTGATCTTGCGATGTTCATGCTAAAAGCTGTAGGGCTCGACGGCGACGTTTCGTACAGATTTTCTAAGTGGGATCCAAACAACAAGGCTAAATATATCGGCTCCGCCGAAGAGTGGGAGAAAGTTCAGAATGTTATGAGAAACATTCTCAACGACATCGGGCTAAGCTACGTCGAAGCGGACGGCGAAGCGGCTTTCTACGGACCTAAGCTCGATATTCAGATAAAGAACGTTTTCGGCAAAGAGGACACCCTCATCACCATTCAGATAGACTTCCAGCTCGCAAAGCGCTTCAACATGCTCTACACCGACGTCGACGGCGAGAAGAAATTCCCCTACGTCATTCACAGAACGTCGATCGGGTGCTACGAGAGAACGCTTGCGCTCGTACTCGAAAAATACGCAGGTGCGCTTCCCCTTTGGTTTGCACCCGAACAGGTCAGAGTTATGGACGTTTCCGAAAAGAGCGAAGAGTATTGCAACGAGGTCTACAACAAGCTCTTAATGGCAGGGCTTCGCCCCGAAAAGGATCTCCGCTCGGAGAAGATAGGCAAGAAAATTCGTGACGCTCAGCTCGAAAAAGTGCCCTATATGCTCGTTATCGGCGAATCTGAGGCGGCAAGCGGCGAAGTTGCGATAAGGCAGAGGGGCAAGGGCGACATAGGCAAAATGAAGCTCGACGAGTTTATCGCCCTCGTCAAAAAGCAGGTCGAGGACAGAGAGATCTGGTAAAACCGAGGCTTTTTGAGGCGGCGTAACTTACGGCAAAATTTTGCAGAAAATACCGAAAAGAAAGTAAGATGTATTGCGGCTTAAATTTATATAAACCGCACTGCGGTATATAAAACGCATAGGCGGCGGAGCCGAAAAGCTCCGCCGCCTTTTTGTATTGACATACGATATTTTTGGTGGTATAATATACTTGTCAAAGTTGTTTTCAGTATTTTTTTAAGAAACTTTCACAAGCTTATTTATGAACACAAAAAAATTATTTACTACGATATTTTCGGTGGTATAATATACTTGTCGAAGATGTTTTCCGTATTTTTTTAAGAAACTTTTATAAGGGGAGATTATGAACACGAAAAAATTATTTACGCTGACGGCGGTCTTAAACCTCGTAAGCGCACTGGCGTGCCTTGCAACTCTGCTTGCGGCAATACTTATTATCAACGGCTATTACGTCCACAGCGGAGAGGAACAAGCCGCCGAGGACGCCGGCGAAGCCGTCGGGATAGTTGTTATGATGATAGTGTTGTTGCCGTTTGCGATATTGTTTTTGTTTCCGAGTACGGCGGCGAGCTTTATACTTCACCTCGTGGCGTCGATAAGCTTTTTTAAGGCGACAAAAGTCGGCAAGGAAATGAGAAAAAGCGGCGTTATCATTCGCCTTGTTTTCAGAATTTTATTTGCGATAGCCATACTTTTCGGCGCATTCACATTCGGTGTGGTCGCAGACGTGTTCGCAAAGTATCTGACGTATATAATATTTGCGCTTGCGGCGGCGGGTGCGGTTTTGCCGCTCGTCGCAACGGCGTTTGAGTTCATTGCGCTCAAAAATAATAACGTTTAAAACCCGATTATTTAAAACGGCGGCTTAAAGCTTTTCGCTTTAAGCCGCCGTAATTTTTTTACTTCGTTAGCCGAATGAAAACAAAGTTGAACTTGCCCAAGCCGTGTCTTTTGCGCCCTTTCAGGCGAGTTCTCACGGAAACAAATACATCAAGTGAGAATTTGCTGAAATACGCCGAAATTCAGCCGTTTTAACGAGTTCAATCTTATTTTTACTTCGTTATCTCTTCAAATAGCCTCGCCCCGAAATTTGCGAGCGATGCGTCTTGCTCAGCCGTTCCGCCGCTCACGCCCAAACCTCCGACGACCGTGCCGCCGACTTTAAGCGGAACGCCGCCGCCGAAATACACGAGCGATTTGTCGTCAAACCCATACAGCGCACCGCCCTTTTCGACCTGTTTTCCAAGCTCCTCGGTAGTCATCTTCACCGCAACGGCGGTATAAGCCTTTTTGACGGCGACGTCGAAACTGACGAGATACGCACCGTCCATAACGTCCACGGTAACGGGGCGTCCTTGTGAATTGCAAACCGCAACTACGGCTTTAAGCCCCGTTTTTTCGGCGTAAGATAGAACGCCCTCGGAGAGCGCCTTCGCCGTTTTTAAGTTTATATCGCTGCCGAATTTCATGCTTTTAACTACCTCGCCGACAATGCTTTCGACGGAAATTTCATTTGCATTTTGCCCGTTAATCGACTTATTGCCCACTATTTGCGACAAATTGCCGTTCGCATCGTCAAAGTCTATACGGCGTGCGAGGACAAAGAAATAGTCGGACAATCTGTTTATATAGGCTATAACCGACTTGGAGATATTGTATTTTCTGCCGGCGGAAACGAGCGCCCTTTCAAGCCGTCTGCAAACCGCCGCACACACGTCGAGCCGAGCCGACAATTCGCATTTGCCGAGGTTTTTTTCGCCGCCCATATCGAAAGAGTTCTGCGTGTTGTCTATCTTCTCTTCGAGCCATGCTATTTCCGAGCCGTCGAAAGCATAGCTTATATCGTTCGGGTAGGTTATGCCCGAGGCTATTTTTGACAGCACCGACTGAATTTTTTGAAGTTTTCCGTTTAATTTAGGGCAAACGACAATAGCTCTGCAAAGCCCGATATGGCTCGAGAGTTCGTCGATACAGCCGAGCGCCTCAAAGCGCTCGTCCGCCTTTGAAATTTTCATGTCAGACGACAGAACGGAAAAGCCTCCGTCGCCGCCCTTGGTGTAAGTTTTGCCCATAGTTTATTTAATGAGGAATGCGTAATTAAATTAGGAATTCGGAATGCGTAATTATTTCATTCTTCATTCTGTTGAGTTCTGTGCAAGCAATTCCCTTGTCTTGAGATTCTTCGACTTCGCTCAGAATGACAGTAGGGGCTAAGCGTTGGGGAAAATGTTTAATGAGGAATGCGTAATTGACAAACACGTCGATAAAATCGTCGTG
>CACXDQ010000086.1 GCA_902766475.1 uncultured Eubacteriales bacterium | reverse complement strand
GGATTTTAGTAAAGGCGAGCGAAGGCGTATACAAATACGTCGAGTGAGAATTTGCTGAAATACGCCGAAATTCAGCCGTTTTAACGAGTTAAATCCTTGTTTTCCTTCGGCTAAGCTTGCATATCTCATTTTTTAAGAGTATAATAGTAATGTGAAAACCGCAAGAGAACAAGACAAGACAACAAGGCTTTTGACCGCTCGGGTAGAGCCGCTCATATTATCCCTCGCCGTGCCGACCATACTAACCATGCTCATTACCACCTTTTACAACATGGCGGACGCATTTTTCGTCGGAACGATAAACCCGAGCGCTTCGGGCGCAGTCGGCGTAGTGTTTTCGCTCATGGCGATAATACAGGCGCTCGGCTTCTTTTTCGGGCACGGCTCGGGCAACTACATTTCCAAAAAGCTGGGCGCCGGCGATAGGGAAAGCGCCGAAACCATGGCGATAACGGGGTTTTTATCGTCAATGGCATTCGGCGCTCTACTCGCCGTTTTGGGGCAGATCTTCATTTCTCCGCTGTCCTATTTCTTGGGTTCTACCCCCACGATAGAGCCTTACGCCGTCGATTATCTCCGCTTTATACTTATCGGCGCACCGTTTATGACTTCGGCGCTCACCTTAAACAATCAACTCCGCTTTCAGGGCAGCGCCGCCTATGCGATGATCGGCATGTGTACGGGCGGAATTATCAACGTCGGGCTTGACGCACTCTTTATAATGGGGCTCGGCATGGGCACGCTCGGCGCAGGGCTTGCGACGGCGATAAGTCAGACAATATCATTTACGATGCTCGTTCTCGGCACATTACGAGGCGGAAATTTGAGGCTAAAAATAAAGAAATTTACCTTTTCGCCCAAATTTTACGCCGAAATTGCCCGTGGCGGACTCCCTTCTCTCGCCCGTCAAGGCAGTTCGAGCATAGCGGTAATATCTTTAAACCACGTCCTTGCGCTCGTGTCCGGGAACTTCGTCGACGAGGCGATAGCGGCGATGGGCATCGTCGCCAAGATAAGCAACTTTTTCTTTTCGATAGTAGTGGGGCTGGGGCAAGGTTTTCAGCCCGTCTGCGGTTTCAACTACGGGGCGAAGAAATACGAAAGGGTGCTTAAAGGCTACCGTTTCAGCCTTATTGTTGCCGCTGTGTTCGCCATGGCGATCGCCCTTTTCGGAATACTCTTTGCCTCTCCCTTAACGGGGCTTTTCACGGACAGCGAAAAGGTCGTCGAGATAGCGTTGCCGGCGCTGAAATCGCAATGCGCTGCACTTTCTCTCACCGCAATGGCGACGATATCCAACATGCTTTTGCAGAATATCGGAAAAGTTGTCGGCGCAACGGTGCTTGCGATAGGTCGGCAAGGGCTCTTCTACTTGCCCGTACTCTTTATAATGCAGGCGATATGGGGTTTATGGGGCGTTCAACTTTCGCAGTCGGTTGCGGAAGCGCTCACCTTTTTTGCGAGCATACCCTTGACTTTCCCGACGCTGAAAGAGCTTCGCCGCAACGTGACGATCTGATCATTTTAATCTAATCAAATCATTTTTGAGTTGATTTGATTAGATTGTTTTTTTAAGAGTTCACCTCAAAAACCGCCCAAAATGCCTATTTTGACATTATTTTTAATAAAATTGCGCCATTTGCTTGACAAACCTAATCTAATCATTTATAATCTAATCAAATCATTTTGAGTTGATTTGATTAGATTGAGGGGTGATGATATGATACGGGAAACCGACGAGATAGAATTCAAGCGTGATTTTGTAAAAGATTTAAATAAAGAGGTGGTCGCCTTTGCAAATTCGAAAGGCGGCGAAATATACGTCGGCGTAAACGACGACGGCGAGATTTTGGGTTTAAGCGACATTGAGGAAACGGAGCTTCAATGCGTAAACCACATTTCAAACACAATTAAGCCCGACATAACCGTTTTCGTCAGATACGAAAGGCTTGTTTTTGAAGGTAAAGACGTTTTGAAAATCACCGTAAATAAGGGGAGTATGGCGCCCTATTACATTGCCGCTAATGGTATTCGCCCCGAGGGCGTGTATATAAGGCTCGGCACGGCTTCGGTGCCGGCGAGCGAAACGGTGATAAGAAATCTTATTAAAGAAACGTCGGGCGATACGTTCGAGGACACCCGTTCGCTCAACCAAAATTTAACGTTTACGGAGGCGGAGCAAGAATTTTTAAATGCCGGGCTTCCCTTCGGTGAGGCGCAAAAACGTTCGCTCGGGCTTATCGGCAGAGATAATTGTTATACAAACCTCGCTCTTCTCCTTTCCGACCAATGCGAGCACAATATAAAATTCGCTTTGTTTTCGGGCAGAGAAAAAGAGGTTTTTAAAGATCGGCACGAGTTTTCGGGCTCGCTGTTCCGTCAGCTCAAAGCGGTTGTAAAAACCATTGACGAAAACAATTCTTTAAGCAGTCCCGAAATAACGGGCATAAAGCGAAAGGACGTGAGAGATTATCCCGAAGCCGCCATAAGAGAGGCGGTTTTAAATGCGATAATTCACAGAGATTACGGCTTGGGCGGCTACACTCTCGTAAGCATGTTTGACGACAGGCTCGAAATCGTTTCGCTCGGCGGTCTTGTGCGTGGCGTGGAAATGGCGGATAT
>CACXDQ010000085.1 GCA_902766475.1 uncultured Eubacteriales bacterium | reverse complement strand
TCGTGAAAGTGAGTTACAGCCCTGAATTCCGTCGTGGTAACGGACAGAAGGGCGACGTCGGTGTCGTATTTGGCTTTCATTTGTATCTCCCGAAAAATTGATATATATCATTATACAACTTTTTCGACATTAAATCAAGCAAAATATCAAAATCGCAGACAGTCGATGTTTTTTTCTTAGCCTCATTACGGTTGACAAAAGGGTAAATATGGTATATAATTAGGATAGACTATAAGAACGTGGAGATATAAATGGCAAATTTCAAGAGTTTAAAAGTGGTAGACAACTTCTATCAAAACAATCTGTTTTACCCCATGCCCACGGTCGTAATATCCACACTCTGTGAGGACGGAACGACTTCGCTCGGCAGCTATTCGCTCGTATTTCCCTATTACATTGCGGGTAAAGACTATTATGCGATGATCCTCGAATGTAGAAATTCTTCCAACACGGCGCAGAACATACTCAAAAACAACAAGTGCGCATTGAATTTCATCAAGGACGACAGAAAGTATTTTAAAGAGGCGGTAAGGCTCGGTTTCCCCGGCAAAACGCCTGCCGAAAAGATGAAGGACTGTAACTTTGAGCTTATAAAAGGCGAGGCGGAGGGCGAAAGGCCGCTCATTTTAAAGGACGCCTATCAGGTCATCGAATGTACTTGGGACGACAAGCTCGAAAACGGCTATAAGGCGAAAGAGCATATAGGAGAGCTTGAAGGCGTAGAGCCGCCGTATAACGATTTCAACGGCATAACTTCTAAATTCGGCTGTCACTTCATACTTAAAATAGATAAGATATTGATGGAGGAAAAGTATGCCGACAACCTCAAAAACGGCTTGAAGGCAAACTCTTTCCCGAACGTGCCCGTAGATTACGGCTATCACGACAGCAAGAATTTCTGGTACAAGAAATTTAAGGGCATACGCCCCACGTCGGAGGCTATCGCAACGAGCAACGCATGTTCCGTCGACAGCGTAATGTATTGCGCCGAGAGATTGGATACAAAGGTAAAATTTACAAAAGAGGCGTGCGAGATGTACGTCAAAATACCGAGGCCGTTCATGAAAGCGGCGCTGTTACAGATTGCGGAAATTGCCGAAAAGAACGGAATAGACGTCATCGACAGGGAAGCGGCGCTTAAAATAGCCGAGATCAGAAAGAACAAGAAATAATGTTTTAAAAGCCGAAAAAGCGAGATAATCGACTTATAGCCCCGCTTTTATTGTTTTACGGGCTGATTTGAGCCAAGTTTTTACGTCGAGAAAAACAGACGACTTATTATTATAAATATAAAAATATCGGAGAAAGCGAAAATGCAATTTGTTGTACTTGTGGCGACGCTGTTTGTTATAGGCTCCGTCGCAGGGTATCTGACCGAGGTGCTTTACAGGCGCTTCGTGTCGAGAAAGATTTGGATGAACCCCGGCTTTTTGGTCGGACCCTATCTCCCCATTTACGGGACGGGCGTCGTTGCGCTGTTTTTGATAAGCAACGTCAATTTAGGCATCGAAAACGCCGTTTTCGCCGTGGTTTTAAAGGTGCTTTTAATAGGCGTTATGATGACGCTTATCGAGTTTATCGCCGGGCTTATATTCATCAAGGGCTTGAAGATAAAATTGTGGGATTATTCTAATCAAAAAGGCAATATCATGGGCATAATCTGCCCCGTGTATTCGCTTATATGGCTCGTCGTCGGCTCGCTGTATTACTTCTTTTTAAACCCCATACTTTTAGGTGCGCTCTCGTGGCTGAGCGAAAACCTCATCTATACCTTCTTCATCGGCGCCGTCGTCGGAATGATGGTAGTCGACTTTGCATATTCGCTCCACCTCGGCTTGAAAATTCAGCAGTTTCGTGAGCTTCAAGGCATGAGGTATGAAGAATTCAAAAAGACGTTGAGGGATAAGAGGGACGGAGCTTTAAATAAGTTGAAGGCGCCGAAAAACGGCAACGGAAATGCATAATTGCATAAAATTTTATTAAAATTATACATTTGTTTATGCGGCGGCGAAAAGTGATAGGCTTTTCGCCGCCGCCGTGTTTTTATAGGATTTTAAAAAGGTTATAATTTGCCCTTTTCGGTATTTTGACTGTGGTATAAGCTGAACTTATAGGTGGTATAAGTAAAATTTATACCAAAAATTTAAAAATCATAAAAAAAAGTGTTTACATTTATTTCCGAATGTAGTATAATACTTTATCATAATGCGAAATATTTTATTTGGAGGATGCATATGAGTAAGAAAACAAAGGCTGTTTTCATAGCTCTCGAACTGGTTTTGAGCATCGTTTTGGTGTTCTTCTCTCTTTCCGTGTTCGGAGCTTGTAAGCAAGCCGAAGAACCTGATGCTACATCAGAGAGCGAAAGTGCGTACAAGGCTACATACACCGTTACGTTCGACAGTAACGGCGGTACGCTTGTGCGTGATCAGGTCGTAAGGACGGGCAAAACCGCCAAGGCGCCTGACAACCCCGTTAAAAACGGGTACTTCTTCGTCGGTTGGTACAATGAACTGACTGACGCCAGGGCGTTCGACTTCTCGACGCCTATCTACTCCGACATAACGCTTCACGCTATGTGGAGAGATGCAAAAGACGAATTTAAAGTCACCTATATCGTCGACGGTGAAGAATATACCGTCGGTTACACCAACAAGGCGATCATAACCGATTTGCCCACGCCCGAAAAGCAAGGCAAGACGTTCGCAGGTTGGTGGACAAGCGATTATAACGACGCCTCGAAACTCACCGGCAAATATACCGGCGCAATGGTTTACGAGGACACTATGTTGTACGCTGTTTGGAAAGAGGACGGCATACAGCTCTCCGTTACGGAAACGGGCGCAACATGGGTAAGCACGGCGGCTAACCAGTCGTTCAAAGTTGCCGTTATCTTCGATGAAAACAGCGAAGATCCCGTAACCGTCACCACCAATAAGTTTGATTATGACTTTACGAAAGCCGACGCAGGCGACTATGTCGTTCAGGTCCAGATAGTCGGCGGTAAGACCTATACCGCTTACTTCAAGAATAAGGCTCTCGCAAGGGTAACGAAGATCTCCGTTGACGAAAACGTCATTTCTTGGGAACCCGTTCAGGGCGCAACCGAGTATTACGTCCTCGTCGATTGCGGCGACGAAGCTCACGAACACAAGAGAACTTCCGTCGGCGAAGAGAGAGAATACGATTTCTCCAACTGCGAAATGCAGGTCGGCGGTATCGAATTTATCATCTACGCTTCCGCAAAAGGCTCCGCTACTTCCGAATCTGCCGTATTCACCGTTGAAAGGCTTTTGGACGAAGTTAAAAACCTTGCCGTAAACGACGAAAAAGCTACTTGGACTGCTGTCGAAAAAGCCGATCAGTATCACGTCGTCATAACTGCGGGCGAAACCGTTGACGTCTACACCAAAGAGCCGAGCGTCGATCTCACGGCTTATACAGGTAATATCACCGTTAAGGTAACCCCCATGGCTTACGGCTATGCGGCTACGGCTACGGCTGAAAAGACCTATAATAAGACTAAGCTCGCTTCTCCCGAATTCACGTTCGAGGGCACCGAACTCGTCTGGAAAGAGGTTGCGGGCGCAGTCGGTTACAGAATTACCGTCGGAAACGATAAGTCCGATTATGCCGCAAACGTTTTAAGAGCCGACCTCGGCGAATACGTCGGCAAAAATATCACCGTTCAGGCTTTGGCGGCTAACTCCGCTAATGACTCCGTTGCGGTAGCCGTTCCCGAAGTTAAGGCTGACATCAAAGTCGAATATATCGACGGCGTTGCTTACTGGAACCCCGTTGCGGGCGCTGAGAAATACCTCGTCAGAGTAAACGAGGGCGAGGCGGTCGAAACGAAAGACGTCAAGGCTGAAATCGCACTTACGAAAGCCGGCAAGAACACCGTCGAAGTTGCGGCGGTAAAGGGCGGCACGGCAGGCGAATGGTATTCCGCTACCGTAAACGCTTACGAAATAGCTTTCAAGACCGAAAGTAGTTTGGAACTTGAAAAACTCTACGTCGTTGAAGGTCAGAAATACTCTCTTCCCGTTTCCGAGAAGAAAGGATACACCTTCGGCGGTTGGTATAACGACGAACACGCATTCGAAACCTATGCCGGCAAGATAAACAGCACCGGTTACTTCGATTTCGGCGAGAATATCACCGTATATGCGCAGTACGTTCCCAACAACTATACCGTTACGCTCGAATACGACGACGGCACGACCGAACAGCGCACGGTGCGTTTCGGCAGAGGCTTCGTATTCCCCACGCTTGAAACCGGCGACGACACGAAACAGTTCGCAGGTTGGTTCAGCGAGCTTCACAAACAAGGCACGCAGTACACCGACGAGGCGGGCGAGAGCATTACCGGTTGGTTTGACTTTACGAACGACGTCGTTCTTCACCCCGGTTGGTTTGAAGTTTTGAACTACACGCTCATCGAAAACGGTACCGCATGGTCCGTATCCAAGGGCGAACTTATCTCTAAGGTGAGCGAGGTTACCGTTCCCGTAGAATACGAGGGCTTGCCCGTAAAAGAGATAAACACCTTCGCAAGCGCAAGCAAGCTTAAAGTTCTCAACATTCCCGATACTATCGAGAGAGTTCTCCTTACCTTGGACGCTTCGGCGTTTGCAAGCTGCTATAAACTCGAAGCCGTAAACGTCTATCCCGTACAGGGCAACCACGAGAGGCTTTACGCTTCCGTAGACGGCGTTCTCTTCTATAATAATAAGGAAAGCGCACAGGGCGTCGAGCTTAAATACTATCCGTACAACAGGAGCAGAAATGAAGGCGTTGACATCAACCCCGATTACGCCATTCCGTCGGAAGTTCTCTTTGAAGATTACAGAAATACGACGAGAGAGGGCGCTACCGAGGCGGATAACGTTGTAAGAAGGGTAGATACCATTCCTACCAACGTGTTCAAGAGCACTAAGATCAAACGCGTTACCATTCCCGCAACCGTTTCCAAGATAGACAAAGAAGCTTTTGCTTCGATGAGTTCTCTCGAAGAGGTAATTTTCGAGGATACCGCCGAGGGAGAAGAAGAAATAATCCTCACGATCGGTTCATCCGCATTCAAGAGCTGCTTTAACATGATCGAAGTGGAGCTTCCCGCTCGCTTGAAGGAATTCAAAGTAGATATATTCACGAGCTGTTCTAAGCTCGAAAACGTAAACGTCTCCGAAAAGAGCGAGGTCTACTCCTCTAAGGACGGCGTCGTATGTTCCGCCGACGGCACGAAGATAATTTATTGCCCCGTCGGTAAGACAGGCGAATACGTCATCCCCGCAGGCGTTAAGGTGGTAGGTGAGTCGGCATTCGAGAAATGCACTAAGCTCACGAAGATAACCATTCCGGGCTTCGTTACCACCATCGAAAAGAAAGCTTTCAGCGGCTGTTCCAACGTAGAAGATATAATCTTCGAGGGCGACGAGATCGATGACGCTCTTACCATCGGCGACGAAGCGTTCTACGGCAATAAGAAAGTTGTCGAACTTACCATTGCCGAAAACGTCAAGACGATAGGCAGAAACGCTTTTGGTAATATCGGCACCGCTTCCGCTAAACTCACAGTAAATATTATGAGTGCGGGCGAAGTCAATTTCTCCAATGCGGCATTCATGACGACGTCTACCGGAGCAATGGGCACTGCTTACGTCGGCACCCTCAACATAGGTCCTAAGACGGGCACGTTCGACATCAACGGCGTAGCCGGCGGTAAAAACCTCGAAGCCGTCAACGTCGACGAGGCTAACCCCTATTACGCAACTATCGACGGCGTCGTGTTCGACAAGCAGATAACCGAAATAATTTACTATCCCACCGGCAAGCCGGGCGACTATCAGATACCCGAAACCGTTACCAGAATAGGCGCTAAGGTATTCGATAGCAAGACCGGTCTTACCAAGATAACCATTAACAAAAACATCACCTTCATCGGTGAATCTGCATTCAATGGCTGTTCCAACCTCGTAAACGTTACGTTTGAAGAGGGCGGAACGGAAGCCCTCGTCATTGACGACTATGCCTTCCAGTCTTGCAGCAAGCTCAAGAGCGCAGCCCTTCCCGAGAGAACTACGGAACTCGGCGACGGCGTATTCTATAGCTGTTCCGCTCTTGAAGAACTCTATATCCCCGCTTCCGTCGAGACGATCCGTATCAACCACAAGACGAGAACGGAAAACGGCAACACAGTAGACAATGACACCGTCAAGTTGTTCTACAGTTGTACCTCTCTTAAAACGCTCGTAGTTGATGAGGATAACGAAGTTTACGCTTCCAAAGACAACGTTCTCTATCTGAGAGATGAAGAAACGAGCAAATTGACCGAAGTTCTCGCAACCCCGAGAGGCGCAGTTGGTAACATCGAGATAAGCGCCGACGTCGAAAAGGTTTGGGACGAAGCATTCTATTACACGAACGCAACCAAGATAACCTTCCCCGAAATAAAGGGTGACCTCTATGTCGGTTACAGAGCTTTCTATTACAGTAATGTCGAAGAAGTTTACTTTGCCGACGCACCTGAAGGCAATACCGTAACTTTCGGCACAGAAGTGCTTTACTGGGCAAGAAGCCTTAAAACGGCTGTCCTTCCCGGCGGACTTACACGCCTCGGGCAAAAAACTTTCTACTATGATACGGCACTTAAATCACTCACGATACCCAACACGGTAGAAAGCATTGAATCGCAGGCATTCCAGAACTGTACCGCTCTTTCGGATATAACGTTTGAAGAGGGCGGCGAAGCTCCGCTTGTCCTTTCGGACGGCAAATCCGATGGAGGCTCTTCCGGTCCAGCGAATTACTACGGCGTATTTGTCGGATGTACGTCCCTTGCGGAAGTCGTATTGCCCGAAAGAACGACTTATATCGGTAAATATTGTTTCTATGAGCTTAAAGGCTTGAGAAAGATAGTTATCCCCGCAAACGTAACCGAAGTAGGACAATATGCGTTCTATAGATGCTCCAACTTGTCCGAAGTAGTTTTCGCAGACGATTCTGAACTCGAAACTATCGGCGAAAGCGCATTCAGCTATATCTCCGCACCCAAGATCGTACTTCCCGAAGGCGTCAAAACTATCGGAAGGTACTCCTTCTACAACAACTCCGCACTTAAAGAAGTTGAATTGCCCTCCACTTTGGAGAAGATCGATTCCAGCGCATTCAGCTACCTTTCCAACCTTGAAAAAGTAACGTTTGCAGAGAACAGCAAATTGACGAACCTCGTAGCTGAAACCTTCCGGTATGCTAAATCGCTTAAATCGATAACCATACCGGCAAGCGTAGAAACTATCGGTAACTATACTTTTGATGGCTGTCTCAAACTTTCTGAAGTGATATTCGAGCCTGACTCTCATATCAAGACGTTCGGTTCAAACTCTTTCTCCAAAACGGCTTTGAGAACGTTCGATTTCCCCGTAAGTTCCAACAACATTACGCTCGGCGCAAGCATGTTCCTCTCTTGTCCTAACCTCGAAGAAGTTTACCTCTCCGAGTCTGTAATCAACATTACGGGTGCGTTCTCCGGTGCGGCTGCTCTTAACAAGATAACCGTTGCCGAAAACAGCGACAACTTCAGCTCGGGCGACGGCACGCTTCCCATAATCTACAACAAGGCGGGCAAGATAATAAGATATGCTTACGGCAATATCAAGGGCGAACTTCACATCCCCGAAGGTATAACCGAAATCGATAACAAGGCGTTTGAAACTCAGGCGCTCACTAAGGTTTACATTCCGTCCTCGATGCAGAAGATAGGTCAGTATGCGTTCGCTAAGAACAGATTCTTGACCGACGTTATCTTCGCTGATGACTGCGTTGTAAACACTATCGACGCCTACGCTTTCGTAG
>CACXDQ010000084.1 GCA_902766475.1 uncultured Eubacteriales bacterium | reverse complement strand
TTCAAACACTACTTTCGTAACGGTGAGGTTTGTGCCTATCTCGCTGAGGTCGAGCAATATATCATCGGCTTTATGAACGAGTTCACCGAACTGACCGTTCAAGATGGGGCTCTGCGACAAAATATAATTTGTCGTGGTCGATTTGAGGTCGATGTCCTGTCTTTGAGTGATCGTGAGATCCATCGTTTCGCCGCTGCTAAATTTACAGAGCGAGCAAGCTTTGAATTCGGTATTCGTGAGTTCGTCTGCGACCCATTCGTAAGTGTGTTCTTCTTCGGGAACGGTGATATATTCGCAGACGGTACATCTCTTATAGTGTCCGTTTTCGCCTATAAGCCATTCGGAAGAGGTGTGAGCCGCTTTGTCTATCGCCTGACCGCAAACGGTGCAGTTGAACCAGTGTCCCGTTTCGTCTTTCTGCAAAGAGGTTTGATCGGGCGTGTGCGCCGTCATCGGGATAACTAATTCTGCGTCGGTAGCCTTAACGAAGTTGCCTTCGTCGTCTTTGAGGTAGTTATAATTGCAGAGCGAGCAAGAGTAGTATTCTTTCATGCCGGTAGCCGTGCAAGAAGCTTTTACCTCGTCGTGCTTGGTCATTTCGTGAGCCGCAAGCTCTATTTCACGTGTTTCAACTTCTCCGCAAACCGAACAAATTCTCTTTTCTTCGCCCTTTTCGGTGCAGGTAGCCGCCTTTACGGGCTGCCAATCGCCGAACGTGTGCGCCGTCATCGGGATAACGAGTTCTTCGTCGGTTACCTCGCAATAGAAACCATGAGCCGTCGCAACGAATTTTTTGTCGCAACCGTCGCAAGTAAAGTGTCCGATAACGCCCGTTTCCTTGCACGAAGCGGGTATTTCCGCAACGTATTTGTAAGCGTGGTAGTGTATTTTGTCGGTAAGTCCTTTAAATACGGGAACGCCGTTTACAATAGTCCAGTATTGAGCGTCGAATTGAGCTATTCTCGCCTGAGCCGCCTCGTCCGCAATCATATCGGCGGCGGTGGCGTATCTGCCCCAAACGCCGGTAGCTATACCCGAACCGTTTGCGTTTGCGGCTACGTTGACGTATGCGTCGGGTATGCCGATGACGTAAACGCCGTTCAAGGTGTCGAACGGGTAGTTCGTCTTATCTGCGGAGAAGAATTTACCGAGAAGGTAAGTGTTTTTAGCTTTAAAGCCCGTGCCTTCTTTTCCGAAGAGCATCGTTTCTGCGTCGTAGAGATCGCCGAAATCGACAATGCAGTTCTTTACGGTGAGATATTTTGACGTGCCTCTGCTTTGAGAGCTTTCATTATCGTTAAATCCGAAAAGTACGGCGTTGTCGGGAAGGATGAGGTCGTTGTTTGCCGGAGTAACGTAGCCCGTTCTGTAAACGTTGAGATATTCCATCGAGACGTAGATATTTCTTATCTTACCGTTGTGGTTGCTCGAACGTGAAACGAGAAGTTGAGCGTGAGGACCTATCGATGCCTTTGTGAAGGAGAGGTTTTGTATCGTTCCGCCGAGAAGGTGAGAAACGAAGGCTCTGTCCTTATTATCCGCAACGTTATAGCTTACGATAAAGCGTGAAATATCGTGTCCTCTTCCGTCGATAACGCCCTTGAAACCTCCCACTTTGTAGTCATCCGAGCAAGCGAAGCCCGAAATGACGTTGTTTTTATTTTTCGTCCATACGTTGGCGGTATTCTTGTCGTCGCTGTAGTTTTTATCGGGAGCGTTGTATTCTATGTCGCTTCCGAATACGAAGTAACCGCCCCAAAGGTTGGCGTTGTCCGCATAAACAGCCTTGGAGATGGTCGGCATTGCGTCGAGGTCCGCCTTGGTGTTTATCGTCTTGGTAATAAAGCTTACGGGTACGACGTAAACGTTGTTTTCCGTCCTTACGGTCATATCCATATAATAATAAGCATAGCCGAACGAAGCCGCCGTGGCGGTGAGCGTCGTGCCGTTAAGGGCTGCGCCTTCTATCGTCTTGTCTGCAATTTTAACGCTTACGAGCTTGCCGTCGTCATTACCTAGAACTTCCGCAAGGTCTATTTCAACAGTCTTTTCAGTGTTGAGCGAGCCGTCGTTTTCTGTGTCGAGATCTACTTCCGCAACGGCGTAGTTGAGCTTTCTGTCGATATTCATCGATGCGAGCATAGCGCCGACGTTTTCGTTTGCAAGGAAAGCTTCTTTGTTGTCGAACACGACGGTGGAAGCGCAAGCCGTCTTGAAATCGTCTTCTAAGGCGGCAACGCCGTTTCCCTTTATTACATAAAGGTTTTCAACGGACGTGTTTTTAACTTTTGAGCCGAAGAAATCGGCGTAGATATAAGCCTTCTGCTCTTCGCCTTCCTTAACCTCGGTAACGTTTGTTATCTTAGTTGCGGAGTAGTCGATAACGACGTTCTTGACCGCTTTGAGATAAGAGCCGTTTCCGTCTGCGGAAAGAGCGCCGAAGCGTGTTCCGTAAACGTTCAATTCCGCAATATCGATATAGATATTTTCAAGTGTGCCGAAATTGACGTAGGGAAGTAAGCAGTAACCTCTGTTGTTGGTTTCTGCGGGTGCGTCTAAAATGGCGTTGGTGAAGTTGACGTTCTTGATAACGCCTTCGCCGCCTATGCAAGAAGCAAGGAAGCCGCCCTGCTCGTATCTCGAAAGATATCCGTTTATAACGTGTCCTCTTCCGTCGAACGTTCCCTGGAAACCGTATGCGCCGTTGTTGGCGTTTTGCCATGCGATACCGTTGTTTTTGAGGCGTGCGTCGTTTTTCATCGGCGTCCAGAATTCGTCTTTGTAGTTTATCATGTCCGTGTAGAGCATGGACGCACCGTCATAGTCGAGGTCGGCGCCGAGAATGAAATGTCCGCCCCAAACGTAAGTCATCTGACCTGCTTCGCCGCTGAAACCTCCGCCGATAGCCGTCGAGATAGCCCTTATCTTATTCATATCGTCGAAATTGTAGATAATTTTCGTGATAAGCGTTACGGGCACGACGACTTCGTGGGTTGCGCCGTCAGCCGTCTTAACTGTTGCGATAATATCCTTTTCGCCGTAATTTTTACCGAATTTTTCAGCCGCAAAAGTCAAGCTTTCGGAAATTTGAGTTCCGGCGAAAGAAACTTTTACCAATTCGGAATAATTTCCTATTCCGCCGATATCGAGCGAAATATTTCCGGTGGGGTTGGCATTGTCGTCTACGTTGAGATAAAGATCTTGTCTTTCGGCAATTTTAACGACGATGTAATCGTCCTCTTCGCCATAGCCGCAGACCGTACAAGCGTAATATTCTACGCCGTCCTTTTCCGTCCATGCCTTGCTGTGCGCCGCAGGGGCTTCCATCTCGTAATTACATACGTCGCAGTATTTTGCGTGGGTATCGGCGGTCATTGCAAAGTCGCTTGCGCTGTGCGCCGTACTCTCTATTGCCGTGCCGCATTCGGCGCAAGTGTACCAGTGAGAATTTTCGTCGAATTTAAGAGATTGGGTGTCGGGAGTATGAGGTATCATATCCGTAACTTGCTGTTCGACAAGTATGGTTTCGCATACCGAACATTTAGAGCCTTCGGTAAGACCGGTAGCCGTACACGTCGCCGGAACAGCCGGGATAGTTACGGGCGTGTGAGCGATCATATCCGTTTCTCTGGTTTCGTAGTAATCGCATCTCGAACATTCGCTCTTTTCTTCGCCCTTAGCCGTACACGTCGCGGGAACGGAAACAGTCCATTCGCCGAGATCGTGTCCCAAGGCGCCTAAAACTATGTCGTCCTCGTCTATCTCGACGTATTCTCCGTTTTCGAGAACGAAAATCTTACCGCAATGGTTGCCGCATTCGTAAAATTCTATATGTCCGTCCTCTGTACAAGAAGGATTCGCCGCTTCGACTTTTTCATATTTATGGTCGAGTTTATCTATGCTCTCCGTCTTTGTAGCGCCGCAAACGCAAGTGAAGGTCTGTTCGCCGTTTTCGGT
>CACXDQ010000083.1 GCA_902766475.1 uncultured Eubacteriales bacterium | reverse complement strand
TTTAAAGGCGCAAAACTATTATTGTCAACGGATAAAGATATAGAAAGATGTTGCGCGTTTTTGTCTTAATGCCGATTCGGTGATAAGCAAAGCCTATATTTATTTGTCTATATCTTGTTCGTTGCTTAAATATAGCTTTGCTTATCGTCACTAAAGAGTCGGCAGACCTCCTTAATTTTTTGTTTTGAAGCTCTGCCATTATAAGCAGAGCGCAGTCGGAGCCGCTTTAATAAGCGGCTCCGATTTATTATTTCTTTACGTTTTCCGCCGTCTTGATCTTCTTTACGTTTACGGCGTGCCCGTGCGGTATCTGTTTCCAGACGACCTTCTTTTTAAATATCGCAACTATCACGAGAATAAGGCTCAAAGACACGAAAAGAGGGTAAAAAAGTATGGATAAAACCTTGATTTTAATTTTGATTTTACCTATCTTTTCACGCATGAAAATATAGGTCAGCATCGCTATCATCGCCCATGAGAGATATGCTCCCAATATCCATATTCCGCTTAAAACGAGGTGGTTTATAAGCGGTATTGACGAGGCTTGCATAAACGAGGCGACGCCTATAAGAATAAATTTAGCGATAAATATAATTGCGTTTATTACTATGAGCGCAGGCGTTAAAAGATATATCGCCATTAAGAGTACGGAGAGTTTGTTTTTCTTTTTATCTTTTGTAAAAACGCCCTTTACCGTCTTTGAAAGTTTTGTTTTGAAATTTTCTACAAGCCCCTTTTCCCATCTGAGCCTTTGCTTTACCGAAACGGAAAACGATGTCGGCTGTTCGTCGTAGAAAACCGCTTCTTCACAGTAGCAGACTTCTCTCCCGGAAATGATCTGCTCTGCCGAAAACTCTATATCTTCTGTTATTCCGACGTAGTTCCAGCCGTCATTAACTATATCCGACGGAAATAAAAACCCCGTGCCCGTCGTTCTCGTTGAGCAGTTAAGATAAGTTCTTCCACGCCCTTCCAAAAGACAAGCGCTTCCGAACAGTAAGCCGTAAAGGGCGGTGAGGGTAGAGTGTCCGAAATTTTTTGCGTTTCTGTAACCCGTAATAATATTTTTGCCATCGTAGTGGCAAAATGCGTCGTTCATCTTATCGATAAAATTTTGAGGAATAACGTTGTCGGCGTCGAATACGAAAAAGCCGTCGAATGTGTTTTTTCCGTATTTATCAATAATTGCGGAACATAAAAACTTTAAGGCATAACCTTTCGTCTTTTCATTTTCATTGTCGTATTCAAATACTTCCGCCCCGCAGTTTCTCGCTATCTCGGCGGTATTATCCGTGCAGTTGTGCGCCACGACGAATACCTTAATTTTATCGTGAGGGTAGTCTGCTTCGTTGATGCTGCAAATCAAGTCGGATATTACCTTTTCTTCGTTACGTGCGGATATAAGCACGCCGTAGCAAAGCCGTCTGTCAGCCCTTTTAAATTTTTTAACTTTAAAAAGCCCGACGATCCCGAAAAATATATAATGAACGATAAATATTGATAAAAAAAGCGATATTACGGTGAGTATAACGTTAAATAAATCTATTTGCGACATACTTTAAATTGTTGCCAAAAAAAGTAGACGTTATACAAAAAGCGACCGCCGTAAAACGGCGGTCGCAACAGTTATAATTCAGTTTCAGTCAGCGGCAACCTCGTCTTTTGCCTCTTCGAGGTCGTCGGTTTTTTTCTTGCCTCTCGCCTTGTCCATATCGTCGTGAAGCTCGTCGAAGTTAGTCGTATCGGAATGCGGTATAGATTTCCAACCGACGTTTTTGTCAAACAGAGCAATGAGTTCGAGAATTATAGATAAAGCCATGAAAAACGGAAATAATAAACAAGATAGTATCTTTAAGGGCAGAGAAACTTTTCTTATTCTCTTTCTCTCGAGGAAATACAGCAATATCGCCGTACTCATTGAAAAGACGTAAGCCCACGCCAATGTTATGCCGGAGCTTATCAGCCAGCCTTTATAAGCGTCGAAATTTCCGCTGAATATGGGCGTTATCGCCGTTATGATAAATTGAAGCAGCGAAACGAAGAAAGAAGTTACGAGAATGGGCGACATATTTACCGACAAGTCGTAAAGCGAAAACTTATGTTTTCCACCGCCTTTCTTCTTTGATTTGAAAATAGCTTGAATACAGTTTTTAAACCTTGTAAGACATACGAGAAGGTGTCCTTTCTGCCAACGCAAACGCTGGCGGAACGTTACCTTTAACGATGTGGGCTGTTCGTCGTAGAACATCGCCTCGTCGCAGTAGACGACCTTGTTATCGGAGAGCAGTTGATCTGCCGTAAACTCCCAATCTTCCGTGAGGGTAACGTATTTCCAACCGTCTTTTACAAGGTTTGAATTGATTACGTAGCCCGTGCCTTGCACCCTCGTCGAACAGCCGAGCGCCGTCCTGCCTCTCGCCTCGAAGATACAGCCGGTAGAGAAGTACAAGCCGTACAGCGCCGAAATGGGGTTAGAGCCGAAGTTTTTGGAATTTCTGTAAGACGTGATGACGTGTTCTCTGTTTTCGGCGACGAAAGCGTCGTTCATCTTCTCGAAGAAGTATTCGTCGACGATATTGTCGGCGTTGAAGAGGAAGAAACCGTCGTAATTTTCTATTCCGTAATCTTCCTTAATTCGGTCGAAGAGATAGCGGAACGCATATCCCATCGTACATTCGTCGGGGTTGTTGTATTCGTAGACCGTTGCGCCCGCCTTGCGGCAAATTTCAGCCGTGTTGTCGGTGCAGTTATGCGCAATGACAAAAATCTGCAATTTATCTTGCGGATATTTGCTCTTTTTAATGCTGTCTATCAGATTTCCGACGACGAGTTCTTCATTTCTCGCCGGAATAATAAGCCCGTATTTGAGCTTTTCGTCGGTTTTGGGGAATTTCCTTTTGGCAAAAATACCCACGACGCCGAAAACTATGTAGTGGACGACGAACAATGATAAAATCGCCGTAATTGCCGTAAGTACGATATTTGCGATGTTTATAAAAGTCATAAAACCTCCTACACGTTTCCGGTAAAATACAATGTTTTTTCGTTCCGAAAAAATACGTTTTCGGCGGTGAAAAAACCTACAAGTCGATTGACGAAATATATTATACAATATAAATTAGATAAAAGCAAGTAAAATAACGAAGAAAAATCAAAAAAAGTAAACCGAAAATAAATTTTTTCACTTTGCTTTAACATTGAGCGTTTTTTTAATAGGTGAAAACGGCGATAAATTCGTGTTTTTCGACAATGCTGTAATAATTGTGAAAGGACTTTTCACATAAACACTTAATTAATTTTTCACAGAGTTATAATATTTCAATCATAATGGCATAATAAAATAAGAATAAAATATACTTATAAAAAACAGACAGGTGAAATATGAACAGAATAAAGAAGGCGGCGCTTTGCGTTATTGCCGCCGTAACGCTGTCCTTCACCGCCGTTTCATGCGGAAACGTTTTCGTAAATTCCGCAGACAGCGCAAGGACGAACGAATCGAGCAATGCGGGCAACGAGAACAGCAGTTCCGAGTTTTATGAAAAAGTTGCGGATAAAATAGATATTTCCGTAAGCGTTATAGGTGCGAGCGACGAACAGTCCGACCTCGTTACGACGCTCGAAAGGATAAGACCTTCCGTCGTGGAGATATATTCGACGACGAGCAAGGGCGTGAGCAGCGGAAGCGGAGTAGTTATAAATTTAAGCGATACCGACGATAACGGCGTTACCGATACCGGATTTATAGTTACGTGTCATCACGTTATCGACGGTGCGACTTCAACTACCGTAAAGTCGATAGAGGGCGTTGAGTATTCAGCAAGGCTTATAGGCTCAGATCCGAAGTCTGATATAGCGGTTATCTGTATCAATTCGTCCATCAATAAACCGCTCACCGAGCTTTCTGCCGCTTCGTGGTACGAGGACAGCGACAAATTGAAAGTGGGTATGGACGTAGTTGCGATAGGCAACCCCCTCGGCATACTCGGCGGTACCGTTTCAAAGGGTATAATCAGCTCTATAAACAGGGACGTTTTGGTAGAGGGAAAAAGCATGTCCCTCCTTCAGACGGACGCCGCTATAAACGGCGGCAACTCGGGCGGCGGACTTTTCGACGTCAATACGGGCGCACTTATCGGTATAGTAAACGTCGGTTACGCTTCATATACGGCTGAGGGGCTTAACTTTGCGATACCCTCAAACGTTGCGTTCGATATAGAAACTCAGCTACTCAAAACTTACGGCGAAACGAAGGGCTATATAGCCGGCAATTACGATTTCGGCGTGGAATTCGGGCTTGCATACAGCGGTTTCGGTTTTTCATCGAAATACTACGTCACCATCTCCGAGATAGACGTCTACGGCACTTTCTATAAGGGCGGGCTCAGAAGCGGAGATCTCATTTATTCGATACAGATAGGCGACGAGATTTTCAGCCTTTCGTCCATTTCGAGCAATACGATAACCAAGCTCGACGCATTCCTCGCCAAGGCGGGTTATAAGATAGGCGATAAGGTTACGGTGTCTTACGGAAGGTACGAAGTCAATTCTTACGTCACGCACAATGCGGAGTTTGAGATAGCGCAATATATTTACGGTTGATAAAGATTGCCGCTTTAAGTCAAGCGGCAATTTTTTTATGCCAAAAAAAGCGATTTAAAGCTATTTGCTTGACTAATCGACTTTTTTATATTACAATAGTTATTATGGTAATATTAGGTATAGACCCCGGCTTCGGAACGATGGGCTGGGGCGTGATACGCTCCGAGAGGGGTAATTCCTCGGTGATCGATTACGGCGTGGTGCAGACGAATAAGGAACAGAGCTTTCCCGAAAGGCTCATTTCGCTCGAAAACGGCGTAAATAAGCTTTTCGACGCATTTAACCCCGACGAAGTCGCCCTCGAAGAATTGTTTTTCAATACGAATATCACGACGGGCATTAACGTCGCCCACGCAAGGGGGGTTATCCTATTGACGTGCGTAAAGAGATGCCCTAAATTATTTGAATATACGCCTTTGCAGATCAAACAGGCTTTGACGGGTTACGGCAGAGCGGAAAAAAGACAGATGCAGATGATGGTGAAAACCTTTTTGCGGCTCGATTCGGTTCCTCGCCCCGACGATGCGGCGGACGCTTTGGCAGTCGCCCTCACTCACAGCCAGACAAACAGATTGAAAGCGCCATTCGGCATAAGATAACGGAGTTTTTATGATAGCGTATTTAAAGGGAAACGTAATAGACGTGTTCGAGGGCGGTATAGTTCTCGAAAACAACGGCGTAGGTTATGAAGTTTTTTGCTCTTCCGCCGTTTTACATAAGCTCACGATAGGCTCTTGCGGCTCCGTATTCACATATTTGCAGATGAGAGAGGACGGCGTAAGCCTATACGGTTTCGATACGAAAGAGGAGAAGAAGATGTTTTTAAAGCTCATCTCCGTTTCGGGCGTCGGACCTAAAATGGGTATCGCCATCTTGTCGGGGATGAATACCGCCGACCTCGTTACGGCGATAGCGACGAAAGACGTAAAAACTCTTTCAAAGATAAAGGGGCTCGGCAAAAAGACCGCCGAGCGAATCATATTAGAGCTAAGGGAAAAGGTAAACGACGACGACGTTGACGCAATAGTCGCCATGGGAAGCCCGATCGAACAGCCCCTCTCAGGTGAGGACGAGGACGCCGTAACGGCGCTTATGGGCTTGGGCTTCAACGGCACGCAGAGCAAGAACGCCGTAATGGCGGCGAGAGAACAAGGGGCGCAAAAAATAGAGGACGTAATAGCCTTTGCGCTTCGCAGCTTAAACAGATAGGTGAAATATGTTCGACGAAGAAGAAAGCCTTATAGTCAGCACGAAAACAGAATATGACGAGGTTGAAAACATTCTCCGCCCGAAGTCTATGGACGGCTACGTCGGGCAAGAAAAGGTAAAAAACAACCTCGCAATTTTCATGCGTGCGGCTCAGCTTCGGGGCGAGCCGTTAGACCACGTTTTGCTATACGGTCCTCCGGGGCTCGGTAAAACCACTCTTGCGCATATAATTGCGGCGGAAATGGGTGTTCAGATAAAGGTTACTTCCGGTCCCTCGATAGAAAAATCGGGCGACCTTGCGGCAATACTCACCAACCTTAACGAGGGCGACGTGCTGTTTATCGACGAGATACACCGCTTAAACCATAACGTTGAGGAGATATTATATCCCGCTATGGAGGACTTTTCTCTCGATTTCATAATCGGAAAAGGTCCGTCGGCTCGCTCGGTGCAAATTCCGCTCAAAAGGTTTACGCTTGTCGGCGCAACCACGAGGGCGGGCATGCTAAGCTCCCCCCTCCGTGACAGATTCGGCGTTATTTGCAGACTTGAAATGTACAGCGTCGAAGAGCTTGCGGAGATAGTCAAGCGCTCGGCGAATACGCTCGGCACCGACATCGATGACGGTGCGGCGATAGAGATAGCAAAGCGAAGCAGAGGCACGCCCCGTATCGTAAACAGACTTTTAAAGAGAGTCAGAGATTTTTCGGCGGTAATGGACCATTCCGTCATCTCTCTCGAGGACGCAAAACACGCCCTCGACAGGCTCGAAATAGACGAGCTCGGGCTTGACAATATAGATATAAGGTTGCTCGAATCTCTTATCGACAAATTCGGCGGCGG
>CACXDQ010000082.1 GCA_902766475.1 uncultured Eubacteriales bacterium | reverse complement strand
TTACCGACCTTGCCAACTACGCAATGGCGGGTATGGATAAGGTAAGAAGCGTAACCCTTCCCGAAGGCATTGAAACTATCGGCACTTACGCTTTCGCCGGCAGTGAAAACCTCGAAAAGGTAAATATCCCGGGCAGCGTTGCGATAATCAACAACTTCACGTTCAAGGGCTGCGTCAAGCTCAACGACCTCACGATAGGCGATGGCGTTACGACGATAGGCGTATCGGCGACCTCGTCCAACACTACCGTATTCGAGGGTTGCGACAGCTTAAAGACGATCAACATTCCCGATTCCGTCTATGAGATAGGTAAATACGCATTCGCTAAGTGGACGGGTGCCGACACCATCGTTATAGACAGCGAAAATATCGTAACTATTCCGCAATATGCGTTCCAGAATTCGGGCGTTAAACACGTCGTTCTCGGCGCAAATATCCAGACGGTCGAAACGTCTGCGTTCAATACTTGTGAGTCGCTTGAAACCGTAGTGTTCAAAGGACCTACCGTAATAAGCGGATCGAGCGCATTCGCTAACTGTACTGCGCTTAAGAGCGTTGTATTTGAAGATCCCGACGCAACGATAACCGCTTCCAGCGCATTCCAGAAGTGTACCGCTTTGGAAAGCTTCACGTTCCCTGCGAACATGGCTGAAATTCCGTCCTCGATGTTCTCCGGCTGTACGGCTCTTAGCTCCGTTACTCTCGGCGAAAACATTGCGACGATCAACTCGTCCGTATTCCAGGATTGCTTGAACTTGAAGTCCATCTACATCCCCGCAAACGTAATGACTATTTCTTCCGGTGCGTTCAGAAACTGGACGGAAGAGCAGACCATCTACGTCGAGCTTGAGGATATGGATCTTCCGGGCACTTGGTTCGGTACAACTTACACCAACACCGTTGTTTGGAACGCTTACAGTAACGCTAAAGTCGTTTACGGCGTAGCTCCCGAAGATTACGTTGGTTAATCTGCCGAAACTAAAAAAGGTATTTAAAACTTAATAAGGTTTATGCCTTAAATGGTTGCGAGCCGCCGAGGTTTTCCTCGGCGGCTCGCCATTTAAAAGGCGCAACTCAGGTTAAAAAGGTATAAGTTCAGCTTATATATGGTATAAGAAATTCTAATAGATAAGTTAAGCCAAAATTATTTACAAAAACGCTTAAAAAGAGTATAATAAAGTCAAACATATTTCTTGAAGTAAAACCCTCACTTCATAAATATGCCGATACTTTCACCTTAAGAAAGAGGAACGCCACGGCTTTGCCGTGGCGTTCCGAATATAAAAAAAGCGGAGCTTTTTCGGCTCCGCTTTCTATGCTTTTTTTGTTTTTACTTCTTGATGCTCTCGTAAAATTCCGCATTTGCGGTTTCCATATAGGGCTGTATCCAAAGGGTAAGTATGCCGAGCGTTAAACCGCAGAGAATTATCCAACCTATAAAGCTGAAATGCAAGCAGAAAAGCTTCCATTTATTGCCTTTCATAAGTTCGATGCTCGCTTTTCTCGCTTCGTTTGCGGTCATCTCGGGGTGATCGTTCAAAATGTAATAGCTCATCGAATATTTGTATTGAGCGATGATGCCGGGGATAACGAACAATAACGACCACAATGCCGTAAATATCGTGTTGAGTATGTACAGTATAAGCGACTGAACGAAATTTGTCTTAAACCCGTCGAAAAGGTTTTCGATACCCGTCTTGTTGCCTCTGACGATAGCTATCGTCATCATCGAGAAGCCGAGCAGAAGCGGACCCGCAACGATAAATTCGCCTACGCCGACAACCATTGAAGCGGCGACAACTATTGCGCCCAAAACGAGGTACGCAACGACCATTGTCGACCAGTTACCGCTCAGTTTGCCCCAAGCGGCTTTTCTGTAATCTTTTGCTTTCATAAAGCAACCTCCTTTGTTTTCTAAACAATATAATTATATGTTTAGCAAAATAATTATATGTTTTTAAGCTGCTTTTGTCAAGCGTTTTTCCATTCTGGCGCAAAATAAGCCGTATTTTTTCCTCAAACGCTTTACATTAGTCTTTTTTTACGATAAAATAAATGTATAATAAGGAGAAGTTTTATATGTCTCTTTTAATACTTGATAAAAAAATAGATAAAATAAAGTGCGACGCAAAAGTCGTATTGGCGGATACGGCAGGCATAACGCCGTCGGACGGAAAGTATTGTAAGTTTATAATAAACGCCGTTTACAGAGATAATTTGCCGCTTAATTACACCGAGCGCATGAAATACTATTACTATTATTGCCTTGTGACGGCTATGGAGTCAGGCTATGAAAGCGTTGCAATACCCATTTTAAAAATAGACGATTTCTATTATCCGATGTATAAACAGCTGGAATATGCCGTAAAGTTGATCAGTCGCTTTTTAGCCGATAACGAAATTGACGTTTACCTTGTCGTCAAAAACAAGTCCGACTATAAGTCGAAAAGTACGCTCATAGCGAAAATTTCAAGGTATATCGATAGAAATAGCCCTGATTATAACGTAATGTCGATTAAGGCACCGGACGAATTTGCATTTGGACAAGAGAAGAGGTGTAAACTTCGGTATGACAGCCTTTCGGATATTGAGAAAATATTGTCGGGCATTGACGACTCGTTTTCCTTAACGCTCATGAAACTCATCGACGCAAAAAAAATGACCGACGTAGAGTGTTACAAGCGTGCTAACGTCAGTAAACAGACGTGGTACAAAATTCTCAACGATAAAAATTACAGACCGAGCAAAAACACCGTCATCGCATTTGCGATCGCCCTCAATCTGTCTTACGACGAAACGCAACATTTGCTCTCTACCGTCGGTTTCACGCTTTCGAAAAGCAGCGAATTTGATTTGATCATCGAATATCTTATAAATCAAGGTTGTTACGATATCATGAAGATTAACGAAATACTGTTCGAGTTCGACCAGCCATGTCTGGGCGTATGACAAGGTAAACAGACGATTGACCAAAAGCCTTTTAAAAAAGTGTATGATATGATTACAATATTTTTTAGGAGGTTTTCTTATGAAAAACGGTATTACCGAAATTGTCTTTATTTTAGACAAAAGCGGCTCGATGTCGGGCATGGAAACAGACACTATCGGCGGATTTAATTCCATGATAGAAAGGCAAAAGGGCTTGGAGGGCAAGGCGTTCGTTTCAACGGTTTTGTTCTCGAACGAAAGCGTCGTTTTACACGACAGAGTGGATATACAAGACGTCAGACCGCTGACGGAAAAAGATTATTGCGTAGGCGGTTGTACTGCGCTTTTAGACGCAATAGGCGGGGCGATACACCACGTTGAAAACATTCATAAATACGCCCGTGAGGAGGACGTGCCCGAACATACGCTATTTATCATTACGACCGACGGAATGGAAAACGCAAGCGTAAATTATTCGAGCGATAAAGTCAAGAAGATGATAGAGCGGCAAGAGGAAAAGGGTTGGGAATTTCTCTTCGTGGCGGCAAATATCGACGCCGTGGAAACCGCCGAAAGCATTGGAATAAAGCGTGACAGAGCGGCTAATTACGACGTGAAAGATGGCACGAAAGTCATGTATAAAGAACTTGGCGCCGCCGTCTGTCGCATGAGGAAAGTAGGCTCGATTAAAAAAGATTGGGCAAAAAAGATCGAAAAAACCGTCAAAGATAAAAAATAATGAATGAGGTGATTATATGAAAAATGGTGATTTTATTTTTGCACAAACACATGCTGAGTTCTTAAACAAAGCATTCGGCACTAACTATAAAGGGTGGATGAAATGTGTTTGGAAATACAATGATGCTGTCGTTTGGATGGTAAGGTTTAATGAAACGGACGGCGGATGGAGAAATACTTTTATTTCCGATAACCGTATCAAGGAAGAAAATATCGGCGGACACACGTCATGGGACGGCAAACCCTTGGAGTGGTTAGACAAGATAAGAATCGTTATGGAAATAACGGGAGAGAGCATTGCCAGGAAATATACTTTCAGAGGAATTTTTAAATATAACGAGAATGACAGCGATCCTAAAATTTGTCGTTATTATGATAAAATTTCGGATGAAATAATAGTTCGATAAAGCTTGCCTATCGGTAGAGCGTTGTCATATACGGTTATATTTGTTAATACTGTGTTAAAAAGATTATGATGAAAGGATAAAAGAATATGAATTATAAATTATGCCCAAAATGTAAGTTGAATTATATAAAAGAAAATCAACAAATGTGCGATGTATGTATATCGAAGAATACAAACGGAGTAAGCTATGGTAGAAGTAAATATGGACCTATATGTGAATACTTTACTTTCACAAACGAAATGAGACGTTATAAGTCCGGCGTGGCATATGAAGCATATAACTCCGATCAGAAAAATGTCGGATATGTTTTTATGTCAGATGATGATAGAACGCCTGCTTACGGGCATTGCGAAATCCATTTTTATCCTGCATATCATAATAAATATCAAGAATGGCGTAGAATTACTTCGCATGGGCGAAGAATTCCATGGAAAGAGTTGCTACAAAAATTAAAACGAGAGGGCTCTTGCAAATATTATATCGATTAGAAAAAAAATTATAAAAAATCTTAAAAGGCATGTTGTGAAAAGGGAGAGTAACGTTGTGATATTCTCTCTTTTCGTGACGAGCCCTCAGCCGAGCGACCGAAGAAAGCGAACGCTAACGCCGAAAGGCGTTATAGGGGGTTCGATAGACGTTTTGGCAATGCGCAGGCGCATTGATAGTCGGCGTTGCCGACGCCAAAAGTCTTTATAATATGATTTGACGGGCTTAAGCCCGTTACGCCGCCTACGGCGGCGTTAAAGCCCTGAAAAACACAAAGACGATACTTCTATCGACACTCTGATAAAAGCGCTTAAAGAAATGAAAGAACTCGGATTTGACAGTTTAGAAGATTATCTTGCCTACAAGCAAAAACAGTAAGACCGTTTACGGGGAAAGATGAAT
>CACXDQ010000081.1 GCA_902766475.1 uncultured Eubacteriales bacterium | reverse complement strand
TTGAACTCCTCGAAAGAAATGCCGTTCTCTCTTCTCATGCCGAGCATGATAAACTCGAATTCTCTCTCGTCGCCCTCGATCTCCTCGCTGAATATCTCCGCTACCTTGTTTCTCAGAATGCAAGCGGTGTATTCGTCTATCTTTTCGGTGTTTGTAAACCGCCTTTCGCCTATAAACGACGAAGCCGCAACGCCGAAACCTATGTATTCGCCTCTGTTCCAGTAATTTAAATTGTGCTTAGACTCGAAGCCCTTGACCGCAAAATTCGATACCTCGTACCTATAAAACCCCTTTTCTTTGAGGTAGGCGACGGCGTATTCGTACAATTCCGCAGTTTCGTCCTCGCTCGGCAGATCTCCGTTTAAATATTTGCCGTACATCGGCGTTCCCTCTTCGGGCTTCAATGCGTATGCCGAAATATGCTTTGCCCCCGAATTTACGGCGAGGTCTATCGCCGCCTTTACGTCGTCTTTCGTCTGATCTTCCAAGCCGAGCATTACGTCCACGCTGAAATTTTCGCCCTTCAATAGCTCCGCCGCCTCGATAAATTGCGCCTTCGTGTGTATTCTGTTGAGCTTTCTTAAAGTTTCGTCGTCGGCGCTTTGAAGCCCCACGCTGAAACGGTTTATCCCGACCGACTTGTATGCGTCGAGCTTTTCTTTATCGAGCGTGCCGGGGTTTATCTCGATGGTTATCTCGGCTGAAGGGGATATTTTGTAATAATTTTTCAGCTGTTTCATTGCGCCTACGATGTATTTCGGATCGACGAACGACGGTGTGCCGCCGCCGAAATAGACGGTGTCGAAAGTCATTTCTTTAAGCCTTTCAATGCTCTCCGCTCTGCCTTTCATCTCCTTGTAAAGGCATGCGAAGTATAGGTCGGCTTTACCTATTTCCGACGGATAGGACGCAAAGTCGCAATATGTGCATTTGCCCTTGCAAAATGGTATGTGAATGTAAATTCCGCTCATGGTTTTGATTGTCTTTAATTGTCGCTGTCGATTTTAAGTATAGACATAAACGCCTCGCTCGGGACTTCCACCGAGCCGAGCTTTCTCATCTTTTTCTTGCCTTCTTTCTGCTTTTCAAGAAGTTTTCTCTTTCTCGTGATGTCGCCGCCGTAGCACTTTGCGAGGACGTCTTTTCTCATTGCCTTAACCGTTTCCCTCGCAATTATCTTTCCGCCTACCGCCGCTTGAATGGGTATCTCGAAAAGCTGCCTCGGTATAACGTCTTTAAGCCTTTCCGCAAGCGCACGCCCACGCTGATAAGCCTTGTCTTTATGGACAATTACGGAAAGTGCGTCGCATATCTCGCCGTTTAAGAGCATATCGAGCTTTACAAGCTCGCTTCTCTCGTAGCCCGCCACTTCATAGTCAAACGAAGCGTAGCCCCTCGTGCGGCTTTTAAGCCCGTCGAAAAAGTCGAATATGATCTCGTTCAAGGGCAGTTTATAGTTGAGCCTTACCCTCTTCGAATCGAGATAAGTCATATCCGTGAACGTACCCCGTTTGTCCTGACAGAGATCCATTATCGCCCCGACGTAATCGGGCGGGGTGAATATGTTTGCGTTTATTATCGGCTCTTCGGCATAATCTATATACGAAACGTCGGGAAACTTGCTCGGGTTGTCGACTACTACCATGCTTCCGTCTGTCTTATATACGTGATATGAAACGGACGGGGCGGTGGTTATTATGTCTATATCGAATTCCCTCTCTATCCTCTCCTGAATTATCTCCATGTGCAAAAGCCCCAAAAAGCCGCATCTGAAACCAAAGCCGAGTGCGTCGGAATTGTCCGGCTCGAAGGTGAGGGAAGCGTCGTTGAGTTTAAGCTTTAAAAGCGCCTCTTTAAGGTCGTTGAACTTAGAGCCGTCGAGGGGGTAGATACCCGAAAACACGACGGGCTGTACCTTTTTATAGCCGGGGAGAGGTTCGGGTGCGGCGTTTGCCGCACCGGTTATCGTATCGCCGACGTGAATGTCCTCGATGCTCTTTATGCTTGCGGCGATATAGCCTACTTCGCCCGAAGAGAGCGATTTTTTAGGTATAAGCCCGGGGTTAAACGTTCCAACCTCCACGACGTCGAATTGCTTGTCGCCCGTAAATGTCTTTATCCTCATTCCGGGTGAAACGGTGCCGTCCATTATCCTTACAAAACATATTACGCCCTTGAAATTGTCATAATAAGAATCGAAGATAAGCGCTTTGAGGGGAGCGTCGTCGTCGCCTTTCGGCGCCGGAACGTCCTCCACTATCTTTTCGAGGACCTGATCGATGTTTATTCCGTTTTTGGCGGATATCCTCGGTGCGTGTGAGCCGTCAAGCCCTATTACGTCCTCTATCTCCTTTGCCGTTTCGTCGGGGTTTGCCGAGGCTAAATCTATCTTGTTTATTACGGGAACTATTTCGAGATTGTTGTCGAGCGCAAGGTAGCAGTTCGCAAGCGTTTGCGCCTCTATCCCTTGCGTTGCGTCCACGATAAGCACCGCACCCTCGCAAGCGGCGAGCGAACGTGATACCTCATAGGTAAAGTCGACGTGGCCGGGCGTGTCGATGAGGTTAAAAACGTATTCCTTGCCGTTTTTCGCCTTGTAAGACATTCTGACGGGCGTGAGCTTTATGGTGATGCCCCTCTCCCTCTCCAAGTCCATAGAATCGAGAAGCTGTTCTTCCATATCTCTCTCTGCGACTTGTCCCGTAATTTCCATAATTCTGTCGGCAAGGGTAGATTTGCCGTGGTCGATGTGCGCTATGATGCAGAAGTTTCTTATGTTGTCCTTTATTGTTTCAGCCATTTTATCTTAAAGAAGGAGCGTTCGCCCTCTCTCCCCATTATGTTTAATATTATTATATATAATTAAAAGAAATAAATCAAGTTTTTTTAAGGGCGGTTAAGAGTAAGTTTTGTGAAAAATGAGTTGACAGTTTCGCTCGGTCGGGTTTATAATGTAAGTAGATAAAATACGCAGAGGAAAGTTATGGACAGAATAGATAAAAATTGTTGGCTTTTAAATAGCCCCATCGCCCATAGGGGTTTGCACGGCGACGGAGTGCCCGAAAACAGCGAGGCGGCTTACAGACGTGCGATTTACGGAAATTACCCGATAGAGATGGACTTGCAACTCACGTCGGACGGAGGCGTAGTGAGCTTTCACGACGACGATTTGAAGAGAATGACGGGCGTCAAAGGGCTTATATGGGATAAGACGCTCGGCGAGATAAAAGCTCTCCGTCTGGCGGATACCGACGAGAAAATAATGACGTTTGAGGAGCTTTTGGAGCTTGTCGGCGGCAAAGTGCCGCTCATGATAGAGATAAAAAAACAGAGAGATAAGGGAATTATCGTCGATAAAACGCTCGACGCCCTCAAAAACTATAAGGGTGAATTTGCGATACAGTCATTCGATCCGAGGCTTGTGGGAGAGGTGGCGAAAAAGCGCCCCGATATTTTAAGAGGTCAGCTTATCGACGTCGCAAGACATAAGGATATAAACTTTTTCGCAGACAAACTTCTGACGGGCGGTTACCTCAACTTTATCTCCAAGCCCGACTTCGTGAACGTCAACGTCGACAATCTTCCCGTAGCGAAGAGGGTGTATAAAAAAGCTCACCTGATGACGTGGACGATAAGAAACGAAGAGGATAAGTTAAAGGCTCAAAAATACGCCGAAAACTATACGTTTGAATTTATTCACAAATGAGCATTTAACCAAAGCATTTTAAATCCGAACTCGGTCGTAAGACGTGAATTAAGGCTACTTCTTCGTTAAAGCCCTTGACAATACGTGGGTATTGCCTGCGGTCTTTGCCTTGAA
>CACXDQ010000080.1 GCA_902766475.1 uncultured Eubacteriales bacterium | reverse complement strand
CGTCGAGCCTTCCGGCGCACCCGTATTGAAAGTCGCTATGGAATGTGCTTACGATCCGTTCAACTGGACGCAGATAACCGACGTCAACGGTGCGGTGAAAATCAGCGGCAGCGAGCAATACGCAAACGGCTACGACGTTCAGATGGCTAAATACATCGCAAGGTCGCTCGGCATGAGGCTTGAAATCTATTCGGCAAAGTGGGAAGCCCTTATTACGGGCGTTCAGGCGGGCACTTTCGACGCCGTAATTGCCGGTATGAGCCCGACCGCCGAAAGAGAAGAGGAAGTCGACTTTACCGACGTTTACTACAATTCCAATCTCGTTATAATTTACAAGAAATAATTAAATTTTTGGTGGTTTATGACCTTCTTTAAGGAAGTATGGGATATTCTGGTAACGTACCGTGATATGCTTTTAAGCGGCGTGGGCTATACTATGCTCATCGCCCTTATCGGCACGGTTATAGGTCTTATTATAGGTCTTATAACGGGCATAATCAGAACTATTCCTCGCTCTAAAAAAACGGGCGTAAGGGTAATTCAAAAAATAGTCGATATAATAATAACCGTCTACGTTGAGATTTTCCGTGGAACGCCGATGATGGTTCAGGCAATGGTAATTTTCTGGGGCTATGCTTTTGCGGCGGGCGGAAACACATTGCCGCTCATTCCGGCGGGTATATTTATAGTTTCCATCAACACGGGCGCATACATGGCGGAGATCGTGAGGGGCGGAATAATCTCTATCGACAAAGGTCAGTTCGAGGGTGCGCAAGCAATCGGCATGAATCATTTTCAGACGATGGTCCACGTCGTGATCCCTCAGGCGCTCAGAAATATTTTGCCGTCCATTTCCAACGAATTCGTCATCAATATAAAAGATACGTCGGTTTTAAACGTAATCGGCGTTGCGGAACTTTATTATCAAGCGACGAAGATTCAGACTATGAATTATAAGATATTTCAGACCTACGTCATAATTTCCGTGATTTATTTTATAATGACTTTCCTTATAACCCGTCTTTTACGGCTTGCCGAAAAATTGCTTGCCGGCAAAAACAATTACACTATAATGGGTTCGCAGTCTAACCCCGAAGCGGAAATACATATCACCGAGGAGGCGCACGGCAATGGACGCTGAAAACATCTTCGAGATAAAAGGTTTAAAAAAGAGCTTTGGCGACCACGAGGTGCTTAAAGGTATAGATATTTCCGTCCACAAGGGCGAAGTGGTATCCATAATCGGCGCTTCAGGCTCGGGTAAAAGCACCCTTCTTCGCTGTATAAATCTGTTGGAAGATCCGACGGGCGGCGAGATAATATATAGGGGCAATAACATTTTAGACAGCGGCTTCGATTTAAGACAGTATAGAGCAAAGGTTTCGATGGTCTTTCAGCAATTCAATCTGTTCAACAACATGAACGTGCTGAAAAATTGCATGATAGGGCAGATAAAAGTTCTCGGAAGAAGTAAGGAAGAGGCGAGAGAAAAAGCGCTTTATTATCTTGACAAAGTAGGAATGTCGGCATATATCGACGCTCGCCCCGCTCAGCTTTCGGGCGGACAGAAACAGAGGGTTGCGATAGCAAGGGCGCTATCGATGGACAGCGAAGTCATCTTGTTTGACGAGCCTACGTCGGCGCTCGATCCCGAAATGGTCGGAGAAGTTCTTCTCGTAATGAAATCTCTTGCCGAATCGGGCATGACGATGCTTGTCGTAACGCACGAAATGCAGTTTGCGAAAGACGTTTCTTCGAGGGTGATATTTATGGATAACGGCGTCGTTGCGGAGGACGCACCCCCGTCAACTATATTCAACGCCCCGAAAAACCCGAGGACGAAAGAATTTTTATATAGAGTCTTAAATAAGGATATTTAAAACAAAAAAGTTGCACGAAGTTTTTCGGGCAACTTTTTTGCTTATTTCCCTTGATTTTTGCGTGTAAAAATGTTAAAATCTAATATATGAAAGACATTTACGAAGCTTATGCCGCCCTCGGCATATCGAGGGAAGTTTACGATTACGGCGAAGAGGTTTTAAAGACCTTGAAAGAGAGGTTTGAAAGGATAGACGCCGTTGCGGAATACAATCAGGCGAAAGTTTTAAACGCCATGCGTAAAAATAAGGTAGACGTCGCTTGCTTTGCGGCGAGTACGGGCTACGGCTATAACGACCTCGGCAGAGATAAGATAGAAAAAGTCTATGCCGACGTTTTCCACACCGAGGCGGCGCTCGTTCGCCCGCAGATAGTTTGCGGAACGCATGCGCTCACCGTTGCGCTCTCCGCCAATCTTCTCCCGGGCGACGAACTTCTTTCTCCCGTCGGTAAACCTTATGATACGCTCGAAGAGGTGATAGGCATAAGACCGTCAAAGTGTTCGCTTAAAGAATACGGCGTTTCTTACCGTCAGGTAGATCTTTTAAATGACGGCTCGTTCGACTATGAAAATATCAAAAAAGCAATAAACGATAAGACTAAGCTCGTAACCATTCAAAGGAGCAAGGGCTATCAGACAAGACCTACTTTTTCGGTTAAGCAAATAGGCGAACTCATTGCGTTTATAAAAGGGATAAAGCCCACTGTAAAAGTAATGGTAGACAACTGTTACGGTGAATTTGTCGATACGATAGAGCCGTCCGACGTCGGTGCGGACATGGT
>CACXDQ010000079.1 GCA_902766475.1 uncultured Eubacteriales bacterium | reverse complement strand
TTTATTTGCTTTTTTAGCCTGAACTTCGAGGGCTTTTCTCTCCCTTTTAAGCTCCGCCGCACGGCTCTTTCTTATAGCTCTCGCCTTAGCCTCGCTCTCCCTCGCTTCGCTAAGCGTTAAGCTGTCCGTGAATATCGGGGCGGTAACGGGTCCGTTTATGCCCGTTTGGTTGGTCGCAAACGGCTCGCCCGCTACCGGCGGAATACCGTTCGCTATATTTTCCACTTTTTCAATAGCGTTGTTCTTTTTCTTTTCCATAATTCACCTCTTTAAACCGCAAAGACGTGTCTGCCTATCGTAACAGTCGTCTTTCTCGAAAAGATCCACTTGCTCGTCGCAACGGCGGGGTTATAGTAATACAAACTGCCGTAAGAGGGATCGTAACCGTTCATTGCGTCACGAGCCGCAGAAAGCGCCGTTTGGTTGGGCGTCAAATTTATCTGTCCGTCGCTCACGCAAGTGAATGCGTAGGGCTGATAGATAACGCCTGAAATGGTGTTCGGGAAAGATGGGCTTTTGACCCTGTTCAAGACGACCGCACCCACGGCGACCTGCCCCGAATAGCTCTCTCCCCTCGCCTCGGCGTAGATGAGCTTAGCGAGAAGATTGGTATCCGAACTCGAATATTTCGTCGTGGTAGCCGCCGAACTCGTCTTTGTCGTACTCGTTGACGAAACGGCGATACCGAGCGCCGCAAACGTCTTTGCGCCCACTATTCCGTCGGCGGTAAGCCCGTTTCTCCTCTGAAAATATATTACCGCCTGCTTTGTCTTAGGGCCGTAAACGCCGTCGACGGCGCCCTTATAGTAGCCCCAATTCTTGAGCTTTTGCTGTACCTTTTTTACGGTAGCTCCGCTCGAACCCTGCTTTAATACCGTTGCGGCAAACGTCGCTTCGGCTTCCTCTTCCTGCGCAAAAACGCCTATGGAAAGATCTTCCGCAAACGGCTTTCTCGCCGTGAGCATCGTCGTCAGCCCTAATGCGAGCGACAACACTATCGCCACCGCCGCAATGACCGCTGTTTTTCTGTTCATAATGACCTCCTTATATAAAAGGGCGAGCGGCGATATTTACGTAAAGCTTGCCGCTATCTGCCCGTTTTTCTCCTGAATTCTTCGATAATTTCAATTATTTTAGAACGATATTTAACGTTTTTACCCGACGAAAAGCACAGCGGCGGATATACCACGCACCACCAGTTATCGCCCTTTCCCGATCCTAAGTTTATAATTACGGCGTCGTAATAACCGCTATTTAATACGGTATCGCCGTATATCCTCGTCGGGAAATATTCGCTTCTTACGGACACTTCGGAAGAATACTCAAACCCGTCCGCTTTAAGCGTTTCGTCGGCGACAAATTTCATATTTTGAGTTTTGGCGGAAATTTTCTCCACCGCCTCGCTCTTCGTCCGACAATCGGCGACGACGGGCGTAAGGTAATTAACTATTGCGTCCTTTACGATATACTTCACGGCTTGATCTTTATCGCCGTTTGAATTAGCCCGTATATGAATACGGAGAAAGGCTTCGCTTTCGGTGTTACCGGTGCCCGACCCGCACGCTATCGTCAAAAGTATTATGGCGATTATCTCCAAAGTTATACAAAATTTTTTCATTGCATTTTTCTCCTTTTTTTCGGGGCATAAAAAAATCCGCCCGCAGCGAATTATCGCCGCAAAGCGGAGTTTTTATACATATTGTGTAATTTATCTTTTAATTTTTTCAGCCGTATCTCTTCACTGTCTTTACGGCGGTTGCGTTTATGCCCATCGATTTAAGCTTATCCGCCGCCCAAAGGCAAAGCTCTTTCGTGTCGAATATCGCAAACACGGTTGAGCCGCTCCCGCTCATCGAACACGCTAATGGGCAAAGCCCTCTCACCTTTTCGAGAACGCCCTTTATCTCGCCGTTGAGTTTCTCTGCGGCGATAGTCAGTCCGTTCAGACAATTTTTGCCCAAATTTTGCAATTTAGCCCCGTATAGGTCGATTATCAGCTCTTCGTTGTTCGCAAGCGCAACGTTTTTTTCGCCGTCGAAAACCTTAAAACAATCAGCCGTATTTACGCCGCTTTCGGGAAAAGCAAGCACTATCCAGAACGGCTCAATATCATCTAAGAGCTCCACTTCCGTACCCCTGCCTTTAAGCCTTGCAAGCCCGCCGTAAAGCTGATAGCCCGAATCGCTTCCGAGCTTATCTGCGAGCGGTTTCAAGTCGTCATCGACGCCGAATGCGAGCGCCATTGCACGAAGCACTCCGGCGATATCCGCCGAACTACCCCCAAGCCCGCCGCCGAGCGGAATATTTTTATATACCGTAATATCCGCACCAGAAACGCCGAACTTCTCTTTAAAGAGCTTTGCCGCCTTATATGCGTTGTTGTCCTCTTCGAAAATAGAATATTCGCCGATACCTTTGAGCGTAAAACAAAGCTTGTCGTCCTTTCTCGGGCGAACGGTAACCTCGTCGGAAAGATCGACGGAAACGACCACGGTATCGAGGTCGTGAAAGCCGCCCGTTTTACCCAAAACGTTGAGCGATAGGTTGATTTTCGCATAAGTTTTTACTTTTTTCATCATTTGCGGATATACCTTTTAAACCTTTCTTCTGTAAATTAAAATTCTCTCGTTGCCGGTAAGCGGAAAGGTTATGTCCTTATTGTATTTCATTATCTCGTCGCCGTCGACGCCGAGGTTTTTGGAAACTTCCCAAAGCCCGTCGCCCGCCGAAGGAACGTAGACGCTTATTGCGCTGTCGTTGACGGGGCGAGCCTCGCCCTCGGTAACTTCGGCGATATATCTTATCTTATTTTCCTCGTATAAGTCGTAACAAATGCGGATATTGCCTTCGAGTTCGACGTTTTCGCCCCTCATCTTAGCCGAAAAATCGGTAAGTATGACGTTTACGCCGTCCACTTTGCCGCCCGTTTCTATATCGAGCGTAAAGGGCGTTTCGGCTTTTACGACAGACGTGCCGTTATCGGAATTTCTGAAAATTACGTCTGCTTCGAGCGTTCCGCCGACCGTTAGCATATCTCCGTCGCTTGCGACCGTAACGCCGCCGAGCCTTTCGCCCACCGCCGCAACCAATCTTCCGCCGCTCGGCAACTCCGCTTGCGCAACTCCGCTTATCCTCTTGTTATGACAGTAAAAACCCGAAATTTTATCGGCGTTTATCTCCTTTTTTTCAAGTTCCAAAAACGCCTCGTTTTTGAATGCGTCGTCGGCAAGCGCAATTTCCGTGCGCTCTATCGCCTCGCCGCAAAAACCGAGCGTTATCTCCGTGGAGATAGCACTCTTTCCGCTTCCCTCGTCGGCTATCACCTTTACGGCGACCTTCTTTATCTCAACGCCTCCCCTCGCAAAGCCGCCGGGGAGAGCGCCACGACATTCCGCCTCGTAACGGAATGGTATAACTCTCTTTTCTCTCACTATATCTCTGTTTTCGGAAAACGGGGTAAGGGCAAAGCAAATTGCGACCTCGCCCTCGAAAACTATCGCCGCAACGGCGCTCGTTACCGACGTGAGATAGGCTTCCTCGGTGTGCGACAACACGTCCGCAACGGGGAAATTCACCTCGAATTCATCGTCTATGACGTAATCGTCCCTGCACGCCCCGACATGGCTATCAAGCTCGAAAGAGGCTTGTTTTACGGTTATTCCGTCGCCGCCGACAAGTGCGTCCGCTTCCGTCTTTTCTAAGCCTACGCCCGAAAACAATACCGAACATCTCGCAGAATAGCCGCCCACGACGGGGAGAGCCCTCACGTCGTCAACGCTCACCGTAATTATCGGGTCATTAAGCGGCAAGACAGCCGAAACGTCGGTTACCGCCTCCGCCTTTTTATAGCCCTCTTCGGCTAAATATATAAACGTAAACGAAACTTTGGCTTTTATCTCCGTGGTATCGCCCACCGTTTCCTTGCCTGCAATAAATGCCTTTGCGCTTACGGACAGCGCCTTTTTGACCTCTTCGCCCTCGGCGATCATCGTTTCGGCAGTTGTTTTAAGCTCCGCCGCCTTGACGCTTTCCGCAAAAAATTTACTGTAATCGGGTTGAATCATTTTTACCTCCGCAAAAATATCTTTTCGTTACAGTATATGACCTCAAATACCCGATTATAACAATTTTTACAATAATTATTTTTCGCTAAATAACGCCGTTTATCGACTTATAAAGCGGCGCACCGCTCTTGCGGTGCGCCGCCAACAGTTAAAGCTGTATTTTCTTTTCGACGTAAGAAGCCACTTCCGAAATTGGCAGACGTATCTGTTCCATCGTATCACGATCTCTGAGCGTTACGGTGTCGTTTTCGAGCGTGTCGAAGTCAAGCGTAATGCAGAAAGGCGTTCCTATCTCGTCCTGACGGCGATACCTCTTGCCGATAGAGCCGGCGTCGTCGTAAGTACACATAAAGTGCTTGGAGAGCTGTTTATAAACCTCTCTCGCCTTTTCGCCCATCTCCTTCTTCTGAAGGGGAAGCACGGCGACCTTGTATGCGGCGAGCGCCGGATGGAATCTCATTACCACCCTCGTATCTCCGCCGTCCAAAGTTTCCTCGTCATATGCCTCGGAGAGTACGGCGAGCATCAATCTGTCCGCACCGATGGAATATTCTATGTCGTAAGGAATATATTTCTCGTTCGTTACGGGATCGAGATAGCACATATTCTTGCCCGAATATTCCTGATGGCGGGAAAGATCGTAATCTGTACGGTTGTGTATGCCGTTTAATTCCGACCAGCCCATCGGGAAATAATATTGAATGTCGCAAGCGCACTTTGCGTAGTGTGCGAGCTTGTCGTGGTCTTTGTACCTCAGATGCTCTTCGTTAAAGCCGAGCAAAAGGAGAAAATCCCACGCCGCTTTTTTATAATATTCGTAATACTCTAAGTCCGTGCCCTCTTTGCAGAACCATTGATGTTCCATCTGCTCGAACTCTATCGTTCTGAAAATGAAGTTGCCGGGCGTGATCTCGTTTCTGAACGCCTTGCCGATCTGAGCTATACCGAACGGAACTTTCGCCCTCACCGAACGCTGAACGTTCTGGAAATTGACGAATTCGCCCTGCGCCGTTTCCGGACGAAGGTAGATCTTGTTCTGACTGTCCTCCGTAACCCCTCTCGAAGTTTCAAACATAAGATTGAAATTTCTTATCGGCGTCCAGTTGAACTTGCCGCAAATGGGGCATTTAACCTTGTGTTCGTCGATATACGCCTGCATCTCTTCCTGACTCATCGTGTCGGGGTTTACCGTTCCCTTCGAATGAGCTTCTATAAGGTTGTCCGCACGCTGACGGGACTTACACTCTTTACAGTCCATTTTAGGATCTGAAAAGCTTGCGGTGTGGCCGGACGCTTCCCAAACTCTGCTGTTCATGAGAATAGCGGCGTCGACGCCGTAAGAATTTTCGCTTTCCTGAACGAATTTTTTCCACCAAGCTCTCTTGATGTTGTTCTTTATTTCAACGCCAACGGGACCGTAGTCCCAAGTGTTGCCCATACCGCCGTAAATATCGCTGCCGGGGAAAATAATACCCCTCGCCTTGCAGAGATTTACGAGCTTGTCCATTGTAACGGCTCTTTTTTCTTCCATAAAATATACCTCCCGCCCCGCATTGGCTATGCGGTGCCAAATAATATTCTAATTGATTTTCACATTAAAGTCAAGCGATAAACAGCTTTAAAAAAAATTTATAAATTTTCGGAAAAATCTCGTATA
>CACXDQ010000078.1 GCA_902766475.1 uncultured Eubacteriales bacterium | reverse complement strand
TTGCAGAACTGTTCTACCCGTTTTTCTATTGTCTTTTGCGCAAACGGAATTATTCGCTTGTCCTTTAATTCTTCTACCGAAATATGACAGCGGTTAGCAGTTGGACGAACTTTCTTTATAAATGCGTCGTTTGCCGGTTTTTCATATAATCCTAATTCACCTCTTATAATCAGTATAGCAATTCAATTTTAAAATGTCAACTAATTGAAATGTTTTACTAAAACGACTAAAAGTTTTCAATTAGACTGTGTGTTTGCAAAGCGAATATTCTTGCCGAGGCTCCGCAAAGCGGAAACGGCAATATATGAGGGAGGAAAACTCTGTGCCGTAGGCTCGCACAACATAGGGCTCCCGAAAATCAGCGGAGCGTAGATTTTTGGGAAAAGGATGAGCAGACTGAAACGTCTTTGCTCTTTTGCAAAACAAAAGAGCAAGACCAAAAAGTCTTGCTCCGACGTGGCTGGGGTGGAGAGATTTGAACTCCCGAATGACGGAGTCAGAGTCCGTAGCCTTACCGCTTGGCGACACCCCAATATTCAACTTGCAAGGCTTTACCCCTTGCAAGTATATATTTTACTACAAGTCGGGGTGATTTTGCAAGCATTTTGAGGCTATTTCTTGTAATTTCTCAAATTTTTTTCTTCCTTCCTCAAAACAAAGATACAATGCGACGGTATCATACCGCCCGTCGTGCGCACCGACGGCTATCTCGCCGAACAATTCGCCCGACTTCCTCGTTATATCATAGGGATATATATCCAAAAATTCGCATAGCTCCGTCAGCTTGGGGAATTTATACCCCTCGTGGCTACTCCTCGGCAACTTCATTATCGGCGTGAAAAATTTCATCGTGTCGAACTCTTCTCTATACCGAAAACGCCTGTTTTCATAGTAAAACTCGGCTATCATAAAATTTATATCGAACTTGACGTTGTGCGCAACGATAAGATCAGCCGCCGCAAAATCGTCGTAAATCTCGTCGATATCGCAAGAAAACGTCTTGCCGCCGGAGAGAGCGGCGAGCTTTTCCACCGTAAACCCGTTGACGGCGGAAGCCGACGGCTCTATATACTCGACCGCAAAGAAGAAATTTTTTGCGGTCGTTTGGCTCTCCGTCATCATTATATACGAAAGCTGAATTATTCTACCGGGGTAAAGCCCCGTCGTTTCCGTATCGAAAAACAATATCATAACCCTTAAATCACCTCATCGCCCATTTTTATAGCCCCACTTTAAACAATTTTTCCACGACTTCCGCAACTGCGCTGCCGTTAGTGTTTTCGCAGACGCAGTCGGCTACGTCTTTGAGCTTTCCAACGGCGTTTGCCGTGGCGATACCAACGCCCGCAACCTCTATCATAGGCAAATCGTTATAGCCGTCGCCTATTGCGGCGACGAGAGAAATATCCGTGTCAAAAAGCCTTGCTATCTCCCTTGCGGCAAAGCCCTTATCAACGCCTTTCGCCGTGAAATCGAGCATATAGTCGCCGCCTCGGGCAATCTCGAACCTTTGCCCGAAAACCTCTTCTATCTCCGGTAAAAACTCGTCAAGCTTGTCCTTTTCGTCCAAAAACATCAACTTCGGTGAAGAAAATTTGTTTTCTCTCACAAATTCCGACGTCTTTATCCCCGTCATTTCCACTTTGCAATCGCAAGCCTTCGCATACAGTTTTGTTAGCGGCAATATTTCGGGCGTGATAACCTTGTCGGAATAGACGTGGCAGTTTATCCCACGCTCCTCGGCAAACGCCGCAAGCTCTTCGCCGTCTTCATGGGAAAGGTATTTTTCAGATAATATCTCGCCGCTTTTATCCACTATCTCCGCACCGTTATATGCGGCTATAAGTTCGTAAAACGGGAAATTTGCGAGCGCACGGCGAGCCGAAGCCGTCATTCTGCCGGTTACGAGAGCGAACTTAAAACCGTTCCTTACGAGCCGTTCCACAGCCGCCCTGTCGACGGGCGAAATGCGCTTGTCGTCGGTGGCGAGCGTGCCGTCGAAATCGCTTAAAAGCGCCTTTAATCTTTGCATTTCCCAAGACCTATGCCGACGATCTCGGCGGAAACGGCGACAGCTCCCCAAATCTGCCAGAACAAACCCGAGCCCGTAACTATCGGAGCGCCGAAAACGTAATGCGAAAGGGCGACAGTTAAACACGCAATGCCCGTTGCGGACACAAGTCCGTCTATAAAATTCGCCTTTTTATCGGGCATAAACACAAATCTCACCCCGCCGAGAGCGAGGAACAATACCGCAAAAATTATTGCAAAAGTGCAGATAAAGCGAGCTTCAAACGAGCCGTCCGCAAAGCTCTTTGCGAAAGCGACGTAGCAAAAGCCCGAAAGCAGACCTATCATGCCGCCCGACGGCAAAACTATGTCGGAACATTCGCCCTCGCCCTTAGAAAACATACAGCGCAAAGCGAAGAATGAGCCGCCCGCAACTATCATTATTATCGCCGCAAAATAGGCTTGAAGTCCGTATGAACAAGTTATCGACAGAATGAGAACTTCCACGCCCAAGATAAAGGAAGCTATCGGCACGAAGTCGGCAAAGCCGCCGCGTTTGGCTTTAAACAGCGCCGCCGCAAGCGGAATTACGAGCGATACGGCAAGACAGCAATCAAACAGCGTATATGCCGCCGCCGAAGCCGCATCTCTTCCTACGCCCAAACAAAACGCAACGGCGAAAAATGCACATAAGCCCGTCAATAGTGCGATAAACGCAATGTTTTTCCTCTTGTCGGCAAAAATTTCATAGACGTAATTATTGAATTTATTGTCCTTAACGACCTTTATCTCTTCCCTTATTTCGTCCGTTTCTGAGCGGACGACCCCCTCTTCGGCTTTTGAATCGTAACGGAAAACCTCTATTTCGGGGCGGGCTATGATTTTGCCTGCGGAAGTTTTAAGCCCGGCTTTAAAGAGTTTTGCCGTTCTGCCGCTCAACCTCTTGTCGGAAGTCGTCACGGAAGAAACAACGGCGCAATCGCCGAGCATTCCGCCCTCCGTCTTGTCGTCGGTCAGAAACATTTTGTCGCCGTAAAGCTCTTTCATGAGCATAGCGGAGCGGTTTTTATCGAAAACGTAAGTTTCGGTCAATATTTGCGCCGCATTGTTCTTTATCTTTTTTACGCTCGCTTTTAATTCCGCCATCTCCG
>CACXDQ010000077.1 GCA_902766475.1 uncultured Eubacteriales bacterium | reverse complement strand
GGTCGGTGTCCTCTATTCTCAAAATAAAATCTCCGCCGTTGGATTTGGCGTAGAGATAGGCGTAAAGCGCCGTTCTTAAACCGCCGAGGTGCATAAAGCCCGTCGGGCTGGGCGCAAATCTTGTTCTCACTTTACTCATTTTTATCTTCTCCTTTATTGTCGGTTGACGTTGATTTTTCAGATATTTTACTCAGCGGATCGCTGCTTTGGACAAGTTTCATTCTCTCTTTTGCCTTGGCGAGTATGCTTAGCAGATTGCCGTCGTTGCGGTAGCTGTAAACGGCGTATCTCGTAACCACTATATGGTCGTAAAACGCCACGCCGTGCATATGCAGCATAAGTGCGATCTTCATCGTGAGATCGTCGTCCTCGGGGGACGGGCTGAGCGTCGATTTCGGGTGATTGTGCGCCACGACGAGCTTTTTCGCATTGGTCGAGAGGGCGACGGAAACAGTCATTTGTTTAAGCGAAACTTCCACGTCGGCTTCGTTTCCGACAATCGTTTCCGTCTTGATAATCTTGTCGTCGTCGTCGAGGAAAAACAACTTGAACTGCTCTTGTTTGAGTTCGCCCATCGTGTCTTTCAAAAAGCCCTCTATGTCTTTTTGCGAATGAATTACCTTTGGCGCTTTTCTCTCGGCGTCGGCAATGTCTATCATCTTTCCGATACAGTTCAAGTATTTGGCGGCGTTTTCGCCCATTCCCTCGAACCGCATCAAATCTTGCTTGTCGGCGTGGGTGACGTTGTAGATCGTTTCGTACTTGTCCATAAGCTCATGGGCGAGCTCGTTCACGTCCTTTCTCGGAATACCGAAAAAGAGGAGCAATTCCATTTGCTCGTGCTTATACAAATCGCTGCCCGCCGACAAAAATCTGTTTATAAGTCTTTTTCTGTGTCCCGTGTGCGTGGCGGAATTTCTTCCCTCTTCGCTCATTATCGCAAAATCTCCGAAGTTTTTTCAAAATCGCCTTATTTTATTTTACCACAAATTAAAAAAAGTGTATAATAAAATAAAAGCATATTTTACATTTTAGGTGAAATTTATGGAAAATTATTTGGAAGAGATCAAAAAAACGCTCAAAGAGCTTATTCGCATACCCTCGGTTGAGGGAAAGCCGGAAGAGGGCAAGCCGTTCGGCGCAGCCGTTTACGACGCACTTCAATTTACCCTCTCGCTTGCCGAAAAGCTCGGCTTTAAGACCGTCAATTACGACAACTATATAGGCGAGGCTATCTACGGCGATGGCGAAGAGGAAATGGCGATACTCTGCCATCTCGACGTCGTGCCCGTCGGCAAGCTTTCGGCTTGGGTTTATCCGCCGTTTTCCGCAACCGAGGCGGACGGCAAGATATACGGCAGGGGTGCGACCGACGACAAAGGTCCAGCCGTCGTGTGTCTGTACTGCTTAAAGGCGCTCAAAGACGAGGGGTTTATCCCAAACAAGAAAATAAAGCTGATTTTCGGCTGTAATGAAGAGTCGGGCTGGGGGTGCATAAAGCATTATAACGAGGTTTCCAAACTCCCCGATTTCGGCTTTTCGCCCGACGCCGATTTCCCCGTTTTGTACGCCGAAAAAGGGATAGTCCACGCAAAGTTTTTCTTTGAAAAGAATGATATTTTAAAGGATATTTCGGGCGGAACGGCAGTGAACGTCGTCTGCGACAGATGCGAGGCGGCGGCGCCGCTCGTCGCCGCCGCCGCCGAAAAATACGGCGTAACGGTAGAGGACGGCAAGCTCGTTACCGTCGGCAAGACGGCGCACGGCTCCACACCCGATAAGGGCAAAAACGCAATTTTGCCGATGCTTTTATACCTCGAAGAGATAGGTGCGATAAACGGCGATATAAGAGAATTTTTGTTCGACGACAAGCTTCGCCTTAAAGATTTCAACGACGATACCGGGCACCTCACTTTAAGCCCCGATATAATCGCCGTCGAAAACGGTAAAATCGCCGTTTCGGTGGACTTCCGCTACCCCTCGACCTATTCTTTCGACGCCGTAAAGAAAGAGATAGACAAGATCGCCCCGTATGAGATATTGTCCCATCAAAAACCGCTCTATAACGACAAAAACAGCTTTTTGGTGCAGACGCTCTTAAAAATCTACAACGACGAGATGGGAACGGACTTACAGCCCATGGCTATCGGCGGCGGAACGTATGCGAGGGCGCTCAAAGAGGGTACGGCGTTCGGTCCGGAAATGCCGGGCGAAGAGTCTACCGTACACCAGCCCAACGAATATATTTCGGTTAAAAACCTCGAACTTCAATTCAAAATGTATAAAAAGGCTATAAGGAAATTGAGCGAATGATATTAAACGAACTTCCGCCGTTTAAAAGTCAGGTAACGGCGGCGCTTACAGGGCATAGGGCTTTGCCGAGAACTTTCGACGACGAAAAACTTAAAAGAACACTCAGAGAAGTTGCCGAGAGGGGGTTCGAGATATTTTTGGTAGGAATGGCTGTCGGCTTCGACACGCACGCATTCCGAGCGCTCGACGAACTTAAAGAAGAGGGGCTTGATATAAAGATATACGCCGCAATACCGTGCCTTGATCAAGCTTCGAGGTTTACGCAAAAGAGCAAGGAAGAATACGACAGGCTCGTTTCCCGTGCCGACGGCAAAATAGTTCTTTACGAAAAATTCGACGACAATTCCGAATGTATGCTTGTCCGCAACAAATTTATGGTCGATAACGCCTCGCTTTTGGTTGCGTATTACCGAGGCGGAACGCAAGGCGGAACTGCGCACACGATACACTACGCCGAAAAAAAAGGCATAGAGATCGTTACGCTTT
>CACXDQ010000076.1 GCA_902766475.1 uncultured Eubacteriales bacterium | reverse complement strand
ACAAAAGCTTTTGTACGTCAAATTTATCATATTTATGAGTTTTTGTCAAGGTTTTTTATAAAAAACGGACTCAACGCTTAGTTGAGTCCGCAATTTTCAACTCTCGCAATAAGAGAGTTTTGATTTTTTGAGTTTAAAAAGTGGGGCTATAAGTCGATTAACTAAATATTAACATATCTCCTATCAATAGTTTCCGAAATCAGCCCGATTAAATGTCGCCTTATTTATTTAAAAATTCAAGGGCGACGGTTACGAAAGGGTATTCGCCGTTTTCGTCCTTTATGCACGAGCCGGCGCAATGCCCGCCCGAAAGCTTGACGGCTTCAAGCTCCGCAGTTTGGTTGTAAGCCCTTATCGCCTTAAACAAAAGCATATTCTGTTCGGCACGGCAGACCATGTCGTTTTCGTAATAAATGAGCAACATTCTCGAAAAATCGACGTTTTCGTCGACGTAATACAATGGTGCGTGCTTGTCTATTATCTGCCTTTTGCCGTCAAAGCCGTCCTCTCTGTTTATTACGACGAAGTGAGAAGTGGGCTGTGCGCTGTCTATCACCCACGCCGAAACGTCCTTGTTTTCGACGCCGTTATCGGCAAGGTAATGCCTATCGAAACAGAGAAAGAGCGCAATGTAGCCGCCTGCCGACTGTCCGCTTATAATTATCTCGCCGCTGCCGCCCCACTTTTCTATATTGCCCTTTGCGTGGGCGACCGCCTTGGCGCAATCTTCGATAAACTGCGGAAATTTTGCGCTCGGATACATTCTGTAATTGACGGATACGAAACAATATCCCCTCCTCGCAAACGACGCCGCAACCTCGGCGTAATTTTCGTCGGCTTTGTCGCCGCTAATAAGCCCGCCGCCGTGGAAACCTATTATCGTCTTGAAACCCTTGTTGTCGGGAATGTAAACGTCGTATCTCTGCGCCTCGTCTTTGCCGTATTCAACGTCTTTTAAAACTTTCAATATCTATTCCTCTTCATCAAAAATTACCGAAATAATCTTTTCGGCACGTTTAAAGGGGATAGGCGTCGCTTGTTCGGAAACGCCGCCGTCCACCCTCACAGCTATGCCGACGGCTATGTCGCCCCCATACGGGGCGGCGACTTTTAAACCTACCATTACCGGCGTATCGTCGGAGAGATACCACCTCTCCTCGCCGCTCGGAAATTTTACCTTTACGAATGTGTGCAAGCCGCCGCTTTTTATAACGCCGCCCGCAAGCGAATGTATCATAAAATTTATTCCTTATAAAATAATAGTTAAAATAAAGTTGCCGTTCTCGCCCTTGGCAAATATTTTGCCGCCGTGGAGATTTACTATTTCCTTTGCGACGGAAAGACCTATTCCGCTGCCCTCTTTGCCCGAAGCCCTCATCTCTGCGGAGCGGTAAAAGCGGTCGAAAACCTTTTCCTGATCGCCGTCCTTTATGCCTACGGCGTCGTTTTCGATAGTTATCTTCACCTTGCCGCCGACGCTTTCGAGCTTTACGTCTATAAACGTTGAAGAATATTTCACGGCGTTGTCGATAACGAGCGAAAAAAGCCGCCTTATAAGATTTTCGTCGCCCGAAATAAACTCGTCCTTAGCGATGGAGAGCGAAACTTTAAGTCCGTTTCTCTCCGTCGGTGCGCCGAAGTTGGCTATCACGTCGTCAAGACAATCTGAAACGCAAAACCTCGCCCTCTCGATCTTTTCGCCCTCGTCGAGCTTGGCGAGCGCCGTCATATTTTTTACGAGAACGTTCATTCTGCCGATCTGCCCGTCTATCACGTCGCTGTACTCGTTTTCGCCGAATTGAAGGGCTATAAGTTCGTTATTTGTGGAAATTATCGTGAGCGGAGTTTTTAGTTCGTGGCTTGCGTCGGTGATGAAAGCCCTCTGCTTTTCGTAACTTTCGGCAATGGGTTTTATCACCTTGCCCGAAAAGATGAGGCTTAGGAAAAATACCGCGGCAACGCCGCCCAACGATATCAGTATGCTGAAAAGTAAAAATCTGTTTGCGGTGTTTATCTGTCTGCCGCAAGCTACAAAGACGACCATCTTGCCGTTTGCGACGTCCGCCGCCCTGAATCTGTAAACGCCGCTGTAACCCGTCGTTTTGCCCGAAGAAATAACGCCGCCGTAAAGCTTTTTCGCCTCGTCCTCGGTAACTGCGGCTATGCTGTCGAGAGATAAAGTATAGTTTTCGCCGTCATAGGAAACGGTGAAAAATCTCGTTTCAAACGGCGCTTCCGGTCCGAATTTGCCGCCCTCTTCAAAATCGCCGTCGGGTTTTTCGGGCGGCTCTTCGCCGTTCGGCTTTTCGGGCGGCTCTTCGCCCCCGTTCTCTTCCCCTCTTTCTCCGCCGAATTTTCCGCCGCCGTCGGCTATTATCTCGGTAAGCTCGTCGGCGTTTTTGGCAACCGATACGAAGTTGGCGATATTTACGCCCGAAATTATCACGGCAATTACGGCGAAAGCGACTGAGGTTGCGAGCAAAATAAATCTTATTTTAAGCTTTTTTATCATCTAACCTGTACCCCACGCCCCTCACGGCTTTTATAGTTGCGTTTGCGCCTATGCCGTCGAGCTTTTTCCTCAGCGACGATATGAATACCCATACCACGCTGAGATCAGCTTCCGACTCGAATTCCCAAACGCTCTCCATAATGCGTTCTGTGGATAAAAGAACGTTTTTATTGCGGATAAGAAGTTCCATTAAAGCGTATTCCTTTCTCGTGAGCCTCACCGTGCCGACCGCCTTCATTTCCGAAGTCTGCGGCAAGAGCGTTACGTTTGAAAAAGAATAGCTCTCGGTGATCGTGCCCTGCCTTCTCGTCAGCGCACGGATGCGTGCCAAAAGCTCCTTTACGGCGAAGGGCTTGGTGAGATAGTCGTCCGCACCGGCGTCGAGCCCCGACACTCTGTCGTCTATCTCCGATTTTGCGGTGAGCATGAGTACGGGCACGTTACTGCCCCTCTTCCTTATCTCTTCGACGACGGCTATACCGTCTTTTTTCGGCATCATGACGTCTAAAATAATACCGTCGTAAGAGTTTTCTTCAAAAAGTTTCAGCGCCTGCTCGCCGTCATAGGCGGCGTCGACGTCGAATTTATTGAAATTGAGCAACCTCACGAGCGCATTTGAAAGCTCTCTCTCGTCCTCGGCAAGCAACAGTTTCATAAAACTCTCCTCCTCGTCTTAATGGTACTATTATTTTAACGCCCCAATCTTAATTTTACTTAAATTTTAAAAATGCGGCGAAGATTTCTTCGCCGCAATATGTCTTTTGTAATTATTTCGACTCTTCTTCTTTCTTCTCGTTTTTGACGGGCGCAACGGCTTTTTCCGCCGCCGTAAGCTCGTCGAATTTCTCTTGCTCGTCGATGACGGTAAGCGGAGTGGTATCCTCGGTCTTTAAAGAGGAAAGCTCCGTTTTCGTGTAATATTTACTTCCGTTTACGTTGCCGTTTTCGTCGTGATAGAAAAATCTCGCAACTTCGATGTCGGTCGTCATTCTCTCGCCCTTGGTGTTGACGAATACCACTTCGTTCAAAGTAACGCCGCCGTGGACGGTGAGCTTTATATATCTGTTGCTCTGCTGATAATCGTCCAAAAGCTTTACCCAGCCGCCCTTGGCAGCCTCGGCTTCGGCTCTTGTAACGACGATATTTTTGACCGTGCTCGTGTAGTTGGTGTAATCGGAAAGGTAGTATCTGCAAACGGTAAACGTAGCCTCTTCCACCTTCATTGCGCCGATATTGAGCCATATCTCGTCTATCGTGTCGCCGCCGAGCGTTACGGGGAAACATACGAACTGCGTTTCTTCCGTCGCACCCTCGCTCGCCTTTGCGTAAGATTTAACTTCCCAGCCCGTAGTGCAAGCCGAATTTATCTTGTTGCCGTTATCTCCGCACGAGATGAACGACGCAGCCATTGCCGCCGCAAGAGCGGCAGTTACGAATAATTTAAAAAACTTTTTCATCGTCTTTCTCCTGAAAAATCTATTTGTCGACCTTGTCGGCATTGCCGCCGCCGAGCGTCGGTTCGTCGCTTATAAAGGGCGAGCCGTCTTGTTTTTGCATCTTTTCAAGCTCTTTCATGAACGTGGATATGTCCTTGAACTGGCGGTAGACGGAAGCGAATCTGACGTAAGCTATCTCGTCGATGTCTTTAAGCCCCGCCATGACCATT